>NZ_JAAEQH010000061.1 GCF_024231755.1 Neptuniibacter sp. | reverse complement strand
CGCGCCAGTATTGAAGAAATTGCAAAAGTCTCTACCATAAGCCAAACCATTGCCGAGGAAATCTATGCGGCACTTCATCCTGATGCATAAGACTTAGATGAAAATACCCAATATTCTTACACTACTGCGCATTGCTTTAATCCCTATTTTCGTAGTTGTTTTCTATCTGCCGTACGAATGGGCGCCTATGGCTACCGGCATTGTATTTGCCATTGCCGGTTTTACTGATTGGCTTGACGGTTATCTTGCTCGCAAACTTGATCAAAGCTCACCTTTTGGGGCGTTTCTTGATCCCGTGGCAGATAAGCTGATGGTAGCGATCTCACTGGCTCTGCTTGTAGAAAGCTACGGCAACCTTTGGGTGACAATTCCTGCTGTAGTGATTATTGGACGTGAAATCGTCATATCAGCGTTACGAGAGTGGATGGCTGAGGTAGGAAAAAGGGCGAGTGTGGCTGTTTCTTACATAGGAAAAGTGAAAACTGCACTGCAGATGTTGGCAATTATGTTAATGATTGTGACTGAGCCTTACAGCTCAACCATTTCATGGGCTGGAATTGTAGCGCTTTATCTAGCGGCGATTCTTACATTATGGTCTATGTATCAGTACCTTAGAGCTGCTTGGCCGCACCTGTCAGAAGATATGTAAGTGGTTAATCTTTAAGCAAAAATTTTTTCTTGTTACGGTGTTGACATAAAGGAGCGGGGCTCTATAATACGCACCACTTGCTACGGCAGAGCGGGAATAGCTCAGTGGTAGAGCACAACCTTGCCAAGGTTGGGGTCGCGAGTTCGAACCTCGTTTCCCGCTCCAAATTCTGTAAAGCAAGTTCAAAGAGGCGCGGTGGCAGAGTGGTCATGCAGCGGACTGCAACTCCGTGTACGCCGGTTCGATTCCGACCCGCGCCTCCATTTAAATTAAGCACTTTTTTAGGTGCTTTTTTTATGCCCGCAAATCACGACAGCTTTCTTTCGTACTCAGTCCAAGTAGTAAGTTAGACCTGATTCTTAATTGTTTGCCTGCACGCTGTAGGAATATTCATTAAGCAGCATTGATCAACATTAGCTTCCCACTAACATAGCTACAAAGCTTTTCATCGCTGGATTCCAGGTGGAAGGAGAAGACGTGGCGAAGTAAGTATCAAGCTCGCTAATCTCTGGTGTTAGCTCTAAATAATCTATATCGAAACGCTGGCTATGAGCCCGAGCGGTGGAGAGGGGCATTAGTGTATAGCCCATGCCTGCAGCTACGCAGCCCAATATCCCATCGATACTACCGAACTCAAAAATCCTTGTAGAAGTGATACCTTCAGAAGAGAGGAATAGCTCTATTCGTTGTCGATAGCTACAGCCCTGCCTGAAGGCTATAAATGATGTTTCTATAAGTTCCTCGGAGGTGGGGAATTTATTAAGTGGCTTAGGTCCTACCAGTACCAAGCGTTCCGTGAATGCTTTAATTAGATGGAAATCGTGATGCTCTGGGCAACCGGCGATAAAGATCCCATCCACGCTGCCTTCAATGAGCTTAGCTATCAGCTCTGCCGTAGGTCCGGTATCGACGCTAAGTTCAACTGTGGGGTTATTTTTGTGGAAGTCTGCCAGAATAGGAGGTAATCGGACGGCGGTCGTCGTCTCCATTGCGCCTAAGTACAGATTGCTTGGAGCATTGTTATTCCCTTGAAACAGACCTAAAACGTCATCATGGTCTCTTAGAATGCGTTTTGCATAAGTGGCGAGGGTTTTGCCTGCGGGCGTTATTGTTGCACCGCCTCTGCGTAGAAAGAGCTGCGTACCCAGTTCGCCTTCAAGCTTCTTGATGTGAGCTGTCACATTTGATTGAACCGTGTGCTGTTTTTCTGCTGCGGCAATAAAACTTCCAGTTTCTACCACATCAATAAATAGCCTTAGCGATTTCAGTTGCATCTTACTTCTCCAACTAATCAATGAGTTCAATATAAGTGATAATTCTAATCTTTATAAATCATTTCTAGTGATCTTGTTTTGACTGTAAGCTTTTGCTTAGTTTTGAGAATCCAGTGACAGGCTGCTCGCCGGGGCATTGTCTTGCCTATTTAGCTAGCGCTGCAGTCAATTAGGGGCTTCTTACAGGCGTATCAAAGGTTTTGTGAGGAATATTCAGATATGACACTTCAACAACTTTTAGGTATTGATTTACCTATCATTCAGGCGCCTATGGCTGGAGTGCAGGGTAGTGAGCTCGCTATCGCTGTTTCTAATGCTGGTGGGGTAGGATCACTACCTTGCGCCATGCTGAGTGCTGATGCTTTGAGAAAAGAAGCGGAGGCTATTCAGAGCCAAACAGACCGTCCTTTTAATTTTAATTTTTTTGCTCATGATGCACCGGATAATGATGAAGCTGCACAACAGAGGTGGCGTGAACAGCTATCACCTTATTACGCTGAATTAGATATTGATCCAGATAATGTGCCTGCAGGCCCGGCCAGGACGCCATTTAACAAGGAAATGGCTGAGATTGTTAAGGAAATTAGACCTGCTGTTGTTAGTTTTCACTTTGGGTTACCTGCAAAGGATCTGTTGGAAATGGTTCGGGAGGCAGGTTCAAAAATCATCTCTTCTGCAACAACAGTAGAGGAGGCCATTTGGCTTGAGGGTAATGGAGTCGACGCAATTATCGCTCAGGGCGTAGAGGCTGGAGGGCATAGGGGGATGTTTCTTACAGATAATCTGGAAACTCAAACCAGCACTTTTGCCTTGCTACAACAGATCATCAATGCGGTAGACCTGCCTGTTATTGCTGCTGGTGGGATTGTAGATGCTAGCTGTGTTAATAAGGCTATAAAGCTTGGTGCTGCCGGCGTACAAGTGGGTACAGCATATTTACTATGCCTCGAAGCAAAAACAAGCGCTATTCACAGAGCTGCGCTTAAAAGTGAAGAATCGAAAGTTACTGTACTCACTAATGTTTTCTCAGGTCGCCCTGCTCGAGGAATCGTTAACAGGCTGATTAAAGAGCAAGGCCCAATAAGCTGTTATGCACCGCAGTTTCCGTTGGCTACTGCGGCTGTAGCGCCGCTTAGGTTCAAAGCTGAAAGCTTAGGCAGTGGAGACTTTACTCCGCTATGGTCTGGAACAGATACCTCCGGGTGTCGTGAAATTCCAGCCGCGGATCTAACCCGAGCTTTGTTTGGATTATAATTTTCGAATTGGTGATATTTGCGACGCGTGATGTAAGCCGAAAGAAGCGCGCAGTGGTTATCGGTTCTGTGCGGTTTAATGAGCATAGCTTCTGGAGGCTACTGCGCCTGCCTGGTGTCATTATTGTAGGTCCTGGTAAGGCCTACTGGAAAGTAATTGGGTGTATATTGGCTACCGATTATACAGTAATGATATGTTTGTAAATTACTGAAATAAAAGGGTTGCAATTTGCCTCAATATTCGGAAAATACGCTCCATCAATTTGATGGATAAAGGTTTTTCAACGGACTGCATTTCTAGCGGTATTGGTTGAATTAAAGCTTTGATTTCCATTCCTTCCCCGCCCGGGTGGTGAAATTGGTAGACACAGGAGACTTAAAATCTCCCGATCGAAAGATCGTACCGGTTCGATTCCGGTCTCGGGCACCATTTTTTCCGACTTATCTCATGTTTAGCTTTCTCATTAGTACCAGTTAAACAGCTTCAGCTGTCATAACATTGCTTGGACATTGCGGTAGCTTTACAGCCAATAGTTACATTACTCGACAAAAACAGAAATTACGTGTTTCGATACATTTTTTAGAGTAATAAAGCACAATTCAAAACGTTTTTATGTATGGTTACAGCGTTCTTGTTATATATATCAACAGAATATGAATTAGGAGCTTTCTGGAATGCGAGTAAGGAGAACATCTAAGATAAAAGCAGGGAAGGCGGCAAAGCAATATGTCTTTCGTGAAATGCCGTTTGGAGTCAGTATCGATCACGATATTGCACAGCGATTCCCTGACTTCCAGCTTAATGTTATTTTCGATGTAGGTGCCAATGTAGGCCAATCAGCTTTGAGATATGCATCAACATACCCATCTTCTGCCATTTATTGCTTCGAACCGATCAAAGCAACTCATGAGCGACTTCTGCGTAATATTGAAAGGAAGGACCATAAAGGCCAGGTTCAATGCTTCAACATGGCGCTGGGAGCTTCCGAGGGGACTGGAACCATGGTTTCTGACGGTGTTTCGACAATGAACTACTTGGTCAATGAGAGCAGGACTCATGCCGCAAATTTAAAGAAGACTGAATCAGTCAATATCTCAACGCTAGATGAATTCTGTAAGGCTAATCAGATTAGCAAAATAAGCTATTTAAAAATTGACACTGAAGGTGGAGATCTCGATGTATTAAAAGGTTCAGAGGAGCTGCTTAATACAAAGGGCGTCGATATTGTTGAAGTAGAAGCAGGAATGAACCCCAATAATAAGCACCACGTCCCACTTGAAATCCTAAAGGCATTTCTTGAAGAGAATAGCTATTTCATCTTTGGTATTTATGAGCAAGTTAACGAATGGCCTAAAAGAGAACCTCATCTTCGCCGCTCTAATATAGTATTTATTTCAGAGGAAATGATCCGTAATTCTAGAAGAAGATAACATTTAAAATATGACACTGGCTTCCTCCAAGCAGGAGTGCATCGCTTCAGTTCTCAAGCTAATCAGCCCTTCATAACTATTTGTACTGATTACAAAATTGCCCCAAAAGAGGAGTGTACTAAGGCTAATGACAGATAGTCTTTCTCAAAGTCTTGCAGAATATCAAGGTTCAGAGCAGGCGAATACTATTAAGGCAATTTTACTGATTGAAACCGATGAAAGGCTAGGCAGAGACTTTGCTTCACTAATTAGTGGCTACGTATCTATACATGGGTCTACAGCCAATAATCTAATTATTTGGGACGATTTGTTAAGCTTTGAGAGTGTTAATGAGGTGTTTCTAGTAAGTAAACTATGCTTTCATACGCTCCAGAGGAAGACGGCGAACCGAAATCAGATCTTGTTATAGAGCATCCAGTCATTGTTGATGAAGTGAATCGTCAGAGCCAGATTGATAACACTGACATATTTTTAGTGTGAGGGGTAAAGCGATAGATGAGGTAGGAGCGGCTTAGATTGTGGCTGCTTTTCCTGCTCCTCTTATTTATTCAGAATTGGCGAGTGGGCCAAAACTTCAAACTGAAGGCTTACAGAAAAGCTTTTATCTTTTCCTGAAAGAGATCAATATCCACATTCGCAGTTTGGTCGGACTCTCTACGCCCCTGGGGGTTTTGCCGGGAAGATTTGTAGTTCTTCTCCATCTGCTTTCGCTTATCGCTGTTCTTTCTGCGGTCTATTATGGATTTTCTCCGCTCCACGCCATCATATTGCGAGAATAGGTAGTTTTTTCGCCATTCATCAGCGAGCTGTAGAGTTTTAAGCTCCGGGCTAATTGCCTCTCCAGTCTCGTCGCTGGTCCAGTAAAAGACAATCGAGCCAGAATCACTAAGATCTTTAACTAATTTCATAGAGTGTGTCGTGCAAGCCATACCAATATTTACTGTAGTTTACGATGTAAGAGGCGTGTTTGAATTTATATGAATTATTTTCAATTTTTTTGTGACTGTATCAGATAAATACGCCCTTAAATAATTGTTGCTATAACGCTATGTTTTGAAAGGAATTATATTATCTTATTTTAAAACGTTCCTCAAAGCCCTTATTTACTGTACTTCGGTACAATAGATCTGTTTGAAAAAGAAGGTTAAAAAGTGGTCTAAGCTTAATGCAGGCTTTATGAAAAAAGTTATGGGTTGCTAAATCCGTGGCTCTGATAGACAAGCAACACAGGGAAAGGTGTTTGAATCTGTTGCTATACTTGCAGTGTTAGGAATTTAGCTAGATAGCAGCAAGAAGGAATTTGAGAAAGATGGTTGGCGATCTACCGAAAGGTATTCTTATTCTGGTCGTTGCCGGTGTTATTGGCAGCCAGGCTATGAATGCGCTTGATATCGATTATCTTGCGCAGAGCCCTAATACGCCTAGTCAAAGCTCCTCCCCCAAAAAAGCAGATAGCTCAGCAGAGCAGATTCAGGCAATTCTGGCTGGCGCTGACCCTACTGATGTTTTTGAGCCAACAGCTGCTGGTAAAAAAATAAATTATCTTTGTGATACAGGATTTATTGCTGGTGATTTGGACGCTAATAAGTTCTCAAAAATCAGCTATGCATCTGTAGATGCTGGTGATCTTACCTATATCCAGATATCTCATTATTCGCCTTCATACTTGGTGCAGGAAAAATATCAGACTGTTTCTGCTACTGAGGTTTCCGAGGTGCCTCAGGATGTGAAGCGGAGGCTAGAGGAGGCCATTAGCAATCCAGTAGGATGCAGTGAGCATGACCTCTACCTGTCCAAAATTAGCTACTTGGATTGATTAACTGGCTCTCCTGAATTCAGCTAGATAGATTTCCTATAAAGATAGCTGTATCGATCATTCTATTAGAAAACCCCCACTCGTTATCGTACCAGGCAAAAACCTTGGCTTGGTTTCCGCTGACTATTGTTTGCGTGCTGTCAAAAATACAGGACGAGGGGTTGTGGTTAAAGTCCACTGAAACCAATGGCTTATCGCTATATTCTAGAATGTTACGCAGCTTTCCGTATGCAGCATCTTTGACCAACTGATTGATTCTTTCGGCATCTGCTGGGTTTGTGGTTTCGATTGTTAAATCAACCAAGGAAACATTGGATGTTGGGACGCGCACAGCTAGTCCGCTCAGTTTTCCTTCTAATTCTGGCAGTACGAGGCCTACAGCACTGGCTGCGCCTGTTTTGGTAGGGATCATGGATAATGCGGCTGATCTGGCGCGATACAGATCGCCAGTGTAAGCATCCGTTAAGTGCTGATCATTGGTATAGGCATGTATTGTGGTCATTATGCCTGATTTGATGCCAATCCCTTCATGTAAAATTTTGGCAAGCGGAGCTAGGCAGTTTGTCGTGCAAGAAGCGTTAGAAATGATGCGGTGCTCATTAGCAAGCTTTTGATGATTTACTCCATACACAACAGTCGCATCCGCATTTGTTGCTGGGGCGGAAATAAGAACTTTTTGTGCTCCAGCTTCTAAGTGCAGGGATGCTGAGTCTTTATCAGTGAACCTTCCAGTGCATTCCATCACAAGGTCTACATCGAGTTCTTTCCAGGGTAGGGCGCTGATATCTGTTTCGCTCAGAACTCGAATTTTGTCGTTATTAATCATCATATAGCCGTTAGAGACGGTAATGGAGTGGCTGAATCTACCGTGCACGCTGTCATATTCTGTTAAATGTGCATTAATCTCTGGATCGCAAAGATCGTTAATTGCAACAATCTTTAGTTCGTTTTGCTTATCTGACTCGTATAGCGCCTTGAGGATGTTTCTACCAATACGCCCGTATCCATTTATTGCTACTCGAATAGACATAAAGAGCCTCCTGGCTATCTGCTTACAAAATCCTGACGTTAATAATCAGCATAGATGAAATAGCTGGAATCATTTTCTAAAAGCTCAATTCAGGAGGAATAAAGTAAGATTTAGATATATAATATGTACCATATAATACATATTGGATATTTTATATGGCGATCAATACGCAGGAGCTGGCCAAAAAGGCTGCTGATGAGCTACTGATGGAAGGCGTTAGACCTACTCAGCAGAATGTAAGGGATAGGCTGGGTAGCGGGTCAATCACAACGATAAACAAGGCGCTTAGTGCATGGTGGCTGGAGCTTGGAGAGAGGCTAAAGGCAAACAGTTCTCACCCAATGATTCCTGACCCAGTGGCTGAGAGCGCAAGCAAACTGTGGGTGCAGGCCCTGGCGTATGCGGAGCAAAGCCTTGAAGAAAGACGGCATAAGCTTGAGTCTGATTATCGCAAGCGAATGAGGGATGCGTCTGAAGGTAGCAAAGAAGATCAGCAGGAGTTGAAAGAGCTTCGTTCGCAATGCTTAAGGTTGCTGCAGGATAATGAGCGGCTTAATGATGGAAAGCTTGAACTGCAATTGAAGTTAGCTGAGAGTGAAAATGGAATTATGTCGGTGCGACTAAAAAATGAGTCGCTCGAGAGGGAGTTGAAGCAGCTAAATGCGGCAGGTAAGGGCGGCGGAATAGATGAATATATTGAGCTTCAGGTAAGTAACAGGACGTTGAAGGAGGAAAACAAACGTCTTTCTAAACAAATAGATACACTGGTAACTGAAAAATCATCATTGCAGCTTGAAATTGCACGTCTAGAGCAGCAGAATCAAGACTCTAAAAGCGTATGACTAATGACTTGATTCTCTGAATCGAACTACGGGTAGCGATCATAGATGGATATAATGCTGAGCTCTGAGGCTGATGAGGCAGAAATAATTGAGGCGCTGCATAAGTGCGGTCTTGATGATGCTGTCTGCTGTCAGAATGAGCGATCCTTTAAGCAGGCTAAGCTGCTACTGGTGAAGGAAAAGCTAAAAAACGTGACAATTCAGTTGCTTGATGATGATGGTTATGCGATTCGTCAGGTGACAAGCAAGCCTAAAAAGAAAAATAGCGATCAGCTTAATGCGCGGCAGAGAGCGGTTGTTAGTGCTCTTGAGAAGGTTTTTCTTCATTGCAAAAAGGAAGGTGTGCAGCTTGTTGGGTATAGTGATGAGCTTGTTGCGCTGCCTGGGCATATTTCCCCCGAGGATGTATCCAGTTCGGGTGCTTTGGATATCAATTGTCACGGTGTCTACAAGGGTGCTGATGCTATACTTCCTGAAACTGGGCAGTGATAGACTCTAAAGTAGTAATTTTAACTTCATGTTTTTAAAGTAGTATCAGGCTGACTCAGAATAAAAGCATTTCCTAAAACTCTCGGGAATAAAGTCGATGGGCAATCCAATTAAGGTTCTTTTGGTCGATGATCATCCTCTTGTGAGGGCGGGATTTCAGCGCCTTCTTATTTCTGATGAAAGCATTGAGATCGTGGGTGAGGCTGACAATGGTCAATCTGCTTGCGAAATGTATGCAAGTCATGAGCCTGACGTAGTGATCATGGATTTAAATATGCCAGCGGATAATGAATCAGCTGAGGTTGAGGTGAGTCTAAATGGCGGGCTAGGGGCGATAAGGAGAATTATCTCTCATGATCCTAAAGCAAAAGTGCTTGTTCTCACGGCTATGGAGATAGATCCATTTCCAGCGCATGTCGTAAACGCTGGCGCAAAAGGCTTTCTTACTAAGCGGTGTTCGCCAGATGAGCTGCTTCAGGCTGTTAAGGCGATTCATGGCGGAGAAGAGTATATAACTGAAGAGATTCGCTCCAGAATTAGCGGTAACAGCTCTTCCGATGAGATTTCTCTGGCGGGGCTAACTCGGCGAGAACTTCAGGTTTTCTCGCTTCTAGCTGAGGGCAAAACCGTTTCGCAGGTAGCGGAAGCTGAGTGTCTTAGTCCTAAGACTGTTCATGCTCATAGAACAAATATTTTCCGTAAATTAAAAATTAGCAATAATTCTGAGCTAGTTCACCTCGCAATTCGTCACAATATCGTCCAAGCTTAAGATATATCTATTCTGTGCGTAGAGGCGTGATCTTATGGATTGCTTAGACTTCACTGAATTGCATCTTGAAACCGAGCTTCTCTGGAATGAAATCTCTGTAGGCGACAGTGTAATGCTGGACGCTGATCTCTACGAATCAAATACCTTTAAGCTTCACAAATATCAGCCTTACGAGGTTGTGGCCAAGCTCCACAATATTGCTCCTGAAGCGTCTATGCTTGTAGTTGAATCCGATGTCACAGGTGAGCTTATAAATCTCCATCCTGCGCTTTTGTGTAGCTATCAGTCTGCTGATAATCCTGCATTTCCGTCCCAATAAGTAAGTTCTTACTATGGCTAACAGTCTTAGTGTATGGGCTTTTGTTGATTTTTATATATTCGCATAATATATATTATGTTAAATACAGTATTTGAATATGTAGGTATGACTACCTCCTGCTTTGTGAAGATGGTAATTGAACATATAACCTTATATGGGCAGTTGAAATTATCGCGCGGAGAGCGTCGAAGAATTGTGTTTTGCGGGGAAAGTATCAAAAAGAACAACGTAGCTCACGCTGTTCTTTTCTGTTGCTATGATAAGTTGATTATCAAGATGACCAGCCAGTTACTGCTTTAACTTCTAGAAAATCTTCAAGCCCCCAAATTCCGCCTTCGCGGCCATTGCCGGATTGTTTGTAGCCACCAAATGGTGATCCAGCTCCCATAGGCTGCCCGTTGATCTGGACCATGCCAGAACGAAGTTGGCGAGCCACGCGATTTGCTTTCTCTCCATCTTGAGTCTGAATATAGTTGGTTAAGCCGTAGGGTGTGTCATTGGCTATAGCAATTGCTTCTTCTTCGCTATCGAACGGAATAATCGTAAGCACGGGGCCAAAAATCTCTTCCTGAGCTATGGTCATCTGGTTGTTTGCATCGGCAAATACGGTAGGTCGTACAAAATAGCCCTTATTTAGCCCTTCAGGTTTACCCAGGCCGCCAGCAACGAGTTTTGCGCCCTCTTCTATCCCTTTGTTGATAAGAGTCTGGATCTTTTGATATTGAAGCTCAGATACCACAGGTCCGATATGACGTCCCTCTTTAGACGCGATGTCAGCAGTTGTTTGTTCTGCGACCTTCGCTGCTGTCTGAACTGCTTTGTCATAGATGGGGCGCTCTACAAGCATGCGTGTAGGAGCATTACAGGATTGTCCTGAGTTGTTAAAACAGTGGCGAACGCCACGAGTAATGGCCTTATCATCAGCATCCGCAAATACAAGATTTGCTCCTTTCCCGCCAAGCTCTAGGCTAACTCGCTTTACTGTGTCAGCAGCATTTTTTGAGATGGCGATTCCTGCTCGCGTTGAGCCAGTGAATGAGATCATATCTATATCAGGGTGCCCTGATAGTTGACTGCCCACTCCTAGTCCGTCTCCATTAACTAAGTTAAATACACCAGCGGGAAAACCGGCTTCGTCAATCATCTTGGCAAACAGCATGGAAGACAGAGGCGAGATTTCTGAAGGTTTTAAGATCATAGTGCAGCCGGCCGCCAGCGCTGCAATCACCTTCAATGCAACCTGGTTCATTGGCCAGTTCCATGGCGTAATCAGTCCGCAAACACCAATTGGCTCATGGAGAATCATGTTATCTGGCGCATGCTTACCCAATGGACGCTCAAACTCAAAGGCCTTAAGGGCGCGAATAATATTTTTAATATGAGCGACTCCGGCTCCGCACTGAGCTGTTTTTGCTAGCGCAATTGGAGCTCCCATTTCAGTTGAGATAGCTTCGGCCATCTCTTCTGAGCGCGCCATATAGATTTCCAGTAGCTTTTCCAAAAGCGCGACACGCTCTTCTTTGCTTGTCTCGCTCCAGGCATTAAAAGCGTTTTTTGCTGCAGATACTGCTGTATCGGTATCTGCTTGGCCGCCAAGTGAAATTACAGCGCAAGCCGCTTCGTTAGAAGGATTGATAACCTCTAAGTCATTTGTCTGGATTGGAGAAACCCATTGGCCGTTTATGTAAAAAGCGCGCTTATCTAGCATTCTTGTAATCCTTATCAGAGCTGTCGTATTAACTAATTCTAATATCCTAGCTGCGCCAGACTAAAAGTCACGCTATTAGTCATTATTTGAATCAAGAAAGGGGTCGGGAATGGTTTTTGAGCGGGTTTTGGGAGGTGTGTTAGGGCTTAGGCAGGAAGGTTGGACAGTTAAGCTGAGTCAGTTAAACCTATTGCGTCGAAGAGCTGGGAGTTTAAGGCTTGGTATTGCGCCAATAGAGGTGCTTAAGCTTATCGCGTCAATATTTCCTTTTTTGCTTCAAGGGCTAGTCGTTATGCATATTCCCTCAACTGCCCTAACCTTTCCCAAGCCATTTTTTGAAGGTTTTGTAGTTTTTTATTAGCAAGAACCATTAGGCAGTCCTGCTCAGACCATTCATAAGGCTCAGATAGCGATACGCGTTCGATCTGCAATTTTCTGGAGCGCGCCTTTCTTTCAGCTGCAGTCATTGATTTAGAAAATATAGTTTTTCTGCCTCGCTTAACTGGCTCTTTGATGCCTGGAAGAGTCTGCGTATGCCTATCTAAACGATCAATCATTTTTCTACCCTGCCTGCGATTTATTAACTTTAACTGCTTGTAATTATATAAGTGACAGTCACAGAAATCAACCAATTTTATCCCTAAATTGGCATTTCACTGATTAAAGTAGTGGGTTAGAAAGTGGATTTAATATGTTGTTTTTGTTGGGCTCGTGTTTTGCTTTCTTCTTGCTTTGGGTGGGAGGTGAATTACGGGTCAGTCACTAAATGCTTACTCAGGACATTCGAAGTCCGCCGTCAAGTCGTATCACTTCCCCGTTGAGATATGGGTTCTGAATAAGATGCTCTACCAGCTGTGCGAACTCCAGTGGTTCCCCAAAACGCTTAGGATGCTCTATCTGTTGTTGCAATGTATGCCGGACTTTATCCGGCATGTGCTGCATCATTTCGGTATCAAAAACACCTGGAGCAATTGCGTTAACACGTATCCCATATTCAGAAAGCTCTCTGGCTGCAGGTAAAGTTATCCCAACAATCCCCGCTTTACTGGCTGAATAGGCCGCTTGCCCTTTCTGGCCTTCGTAAGCGGCAATGGATGCGGTATTGATGATAACTCCCCTCTCGTCATGTTCTGGTGCGTTGTGAGCCATCTGTTCGGCACATTTGCTCATTACATTAAAGCTTCCGATAAGATTAGTGTTTATAACTTCATGAAAATGAGCCAAAGGCAAAGGGCCATGGCTACTCAGAATTTTCTCTGCAGGGGCGATGCCTGCACAGTTAACGCAGATATGGATAGCGCCAAACAGATTCATAACCTCTTCTATCGCCATTGCGACTGGTTGCTCGTCAGTAATATCTATTGCGTAACTAAGTATGTTTGAATCTGAGCTCAGACCGCTGCTATTCAAATCAAATATGGCTAATTTGGCGCCTAGAGCGCTAAGGTGATAACAGGTTGCTTTACCTAAACCAGAACCACCACCTGTGACTACAGCAACTTTCCCTTGTATTTGCATGACCCTATCCTCCTTTGACTTGAAGTGCTTCTAGCGCTATTGCTGTCGCTTCACCGCCACCAATGCATATTGCTGCTACTCCTTTGCTTAGTCCTTTCTGCTGTAAAGCATGCAGCAGGGTGACAATGATACGCGCTCCAGAACAGCCTAATGGGTGCCCCAAAGCACAGGCACCTCCATGGATATTGACTCTTTTATGATCGATATCGAGTTGCCTCATTGTAATAATCGGTACTACAGCAAAAGCTTCATTAATCTCATAAAGATCTACTTCATCAGTTTGCCAGTCAATTTTGCTGAGCAGTTGTTCTATCGCTTGTGCAGGGGCAAGCGGATAATCGCCGGGCTTACAGGCATAACTAGTATGTGCTCTGATAAGAGCAATAGGGATGAGGCTATTTTGATTAACTGCTGTTAATGTGCTTAAACAGACCGCTGCCGCCCCATCGGATATGGAACTGGAGTTGGCCGCAGTTATTGTTCCATCTTCCTTGAAAACTGGCCTTAGCCTGCTGATTCGCTCAAGGTCGATCTCTGTATTTATTTCGTCGTCACACACTGTACCAACCGGATATATCTCAGAAGTAAAACCATTGCTCTGGGTGGCATGGATTGCTCGCTTCTGTGATTCAATCGCATAGTCATCCATCTCTTGTCGACTGATAGAAAGGCGATCGGCTATCTCCTGTGCATAAACACCCATCAGCTTACTTTCAAAAGCGTCTTCAAGGCCGTCAGTAAACATTGAGTCCTTTGTGCAGCCATGACCGATACGCTTTCCTTTGCGCATATCTGCGATAAGATAAGGAGCGTTGCTCATGCTTTCCATGCCGCCAGCGACAATCACCTGTGAGCTTCCGGCAATTATTTGGTCGTAAGCATCCATAATGGACTTCATGCCAGAGCCGCAAACTTTATTGATGGTGGTGCAAGGCGTATTGGTGCTCAGACCTGCGTTAAGCGCGGCCTGTCTAGCAGGTGCCTGACCCAAACCTGCCGTTAATACGCATCCCATTATCAGCTGATCAACTTCATTTGCAGACAAGCCTGACTGTTGTAGGCATGATTTAATCGCGGCACCCCCAAGCTGTGGAGCGCTGTACTGGCTTAACGCCCCCAAATATTTTCCAATGGAGGTTCTGGTGGCGGATAGGATAGCAACTGCATCGCTGTTCGAAGGCATATTATTCTCCTTCTAATATCAGGATCAGGCGTTTTTCCACTCAGGTTTACGTTTCTCTAAAAACGCCTGAATTCCTTCTTTCTGATCTTTAGTGCTAAACAGTTTGACAAAATACTCACGCTCCATGTTCAAACCGGGTGTAAGAATAGTTCTGGACTGTTGTATCAGCTCTTTACAAAGCGCAATACTTGTAGGGCTTTGCTCTGCGACTTGATCGGCAAATTGAAACGCTCTTTGCAATGAATTTCCCGGTTCTACTATCTCTTCAATAATGCCTAGCTCCAGCGCTTTATCGGCAACAAGTGTTTCGCCGCAGAGGATCAGACGTTTAACCCAGCCCTCCCCGGCTAAGCTTAAAAGTCGTTGCGTTCCTCCCGCGCAAGGCAGTAGGCCGACTTTGGCCTCCGGTAGCCCAAGTGAGCAATGCGCTTCACCTATTCGTATGTCGCATGCCAGAGCGCACTCAAGCCCGCCTCCCATGGCGATACCATTGATAGCGGCAATGGATACTCCTTTGAAGTTGCTAAGTGCCTCAAATGCTTTACCGAAACTGTCAGTTATTTCTTGTGCATTAGAAGGATTGGCAGAAGCGAACATTTTGAGATTGGCACCTGCTGAGAAAAACTTTTTGCCTTGACCTGTAATAATCAAACTTTGAATCTGACTGTTTTGGTTAAGGCTGGTAACTGTTCTATACAACTGATCCAGGGACTCTAAATCCCAGGTGTTGGCAGGTGGGTTGTTGATTGTGATTAGGGCTGTATGAGCCGAAAGCTTTACCTGTAATTTCTCAGTCATAGGCTACCTGGTAACTGTGGAAGCTATTATTGAAATTATAGGTAAAGAATCGTCTATGCGGGTTTGCTGGTGAGTTATTAGGTTGATTAGCGCCCGAAAAACTGGTCGATCATTTCAGGGAGATCGTCAAATACACTCATTTCAAACTTGTCGATCTCCATATCGAAATGGGCGAAGTAACGTGAAGCATGTTCTCTGGATAGCGGACGTTTTCGTAATGCATAGTCCAGCTCTGGAAGAGTTTTGTCATGGCGAGGGACAACCTGCCAATTTACAAAACCTGGATGGAGCTGACTTAATTTTTTATTCGCGCCATTACAAAACTTATCGACATGCTCAACACCTTGAGGGCCAAGGCAACCGGGTTCAATACGGAAGATGACTGTTATTCTTTTGTCTTCAGGGATTTGCATTGTTTCTGTGTCTAAAAATTCTAATTATTTCAACAAGTTTACATAAGAAACCGACAGCTTTCTGGTCTACTTTAGAAGGAACTGGCCTCATACTCTAACAGGAGCATGCTTTGCTTTCTAACTATATGATGTAAATTGATTTATAATCCGCGTCCGCCAACATATTGATGTCATATTAAAAGTCACATAAAAGGTCCGCTATGAAATTTTCCGCATTAGATTTGTCACCAGAGATTCAACAAGCTCTGGATGAGTGTGACTACTCTGACATGACGCCTATTCAGCAGAAAGCTATTGTTCCGGCGCGCCGTGGTAAAGATATTCTGGCCAATGCGCAGACTGGAACAGGTAAAACGGCAGCTTTTTCATTGCCTATCCTGCAACAGATGGCGGATAGACCGAAAACAATTGAGTCAGGCTTTGTGCGAGCAATAATCCTTACGCCTACGCGTGAGTTAGCCCAGCAGTTGGCAGAAACCATTGGTCGTTACAATAAACACCTAAATCTGCGAATGCTGGCGGTTTATGGTGGTGTTAATCTGGATACGCAGCAGAAAAAGCTACGCCATGGCGCAGATATTCTGATCGCTACACCAGGTCGATTATTGGAACACGTGTCTGCCTGTAATGTGAATCTGGCTAAAACTGAGTTTGTTGTGCTCGATGAGGCTGATCGCATGTTAGATATGGGCTTTGTCACTGATGTGCTTACGATACTTAAGCAAACTCCTGATAAGCGCCAGACAATGCTTTTTTCTGCCACCCTGTCTGATGCGGTTCATAAGCTTTCTCGACAGATTCTAACCCGTCACGAACAGATTAAAGCAGCACCGCAAAACGTTACTGCGGATACAGTTGAGCATGTGGTTTATCCGGTAGAGGAAAAACGTAAAGCCGATCTGTTTGCTGAGCTGATTAAAAAACATAACTGGTTCCAGGTGCTTGTGTTTACCAGCACAAAGGCTCAAGCCAATGAGCTAATGATGGATCTTAAATACGACGGTATTGATGCAGTGATCTGTCATGGAGACAAAAGCCAGGGTGCGCGTCGCAGAGCCGTTGCTGATTTCAAGGCTGGTAAAGTCCAGGTTTTAGTCGCTACGGAGGTAGCAGCACGCGGTTTGGATATCAAAGGCCTTGAGCATGTAGTTAACTACAATCTGCCCTATTTGGCTGAGGATTACGTGCATCGCATCGGCCGTACTGGTCGTGCTGGGCAGAAAGGTCAGGCAATCTCTTTCGTTAGTCGAGAAGAAGAAACCGCGTTGGCTAATATAGAGCGCCTTATAGGCTCATCGATAAAGCGTATTTTTATGCCGGGTTTTGAAGTGGGTAGCCGTGATGGGTTGCGCAAACGAATCCATAAGAAAGGTCCGAAAAAACGTACTAACAAAGCAACTCGTACACAAATTATCGGTAAGAAGTCTGCAGCTAAGAAAAAAAATAAATAAACCTAAAAAAATGAGAGCCTGTAGTTCTGTGCTACACGCTCTCATCCACATTACATCAAGTTACACTACATAAAATCATGGCTCTCGTAGGAACGTCGTTTCATGGAGCGTTCGTGCATGTAGTTGTCTGAATCCTGTTTGTTTCGCTTTGTTTTTGTTGTTTTCTTTCGTGGTCGAGCATCCGACTCAAAATCCAAAAGCTCATCGTCCATGTCATCATGATTGAACGGTAGATCGCCCAATCGAAGTTTACTGCTCATAGTCTTTTCCGGTCTCTATTGCTTATAAACTTGTGGCGAACGCTATGTCGCCAGTAATCAATAAGCACCCATAAAAACCTGTTTTGATGACTATTCAATTACCGGGTTATGACAATTTCTATTCAGTTGTGATCTGGTCAAGGTTGATGGCCGTCTCGAACTTATTACGGCGCAGAGATATTAATGAGCGAAATTTACGTAGATTAGGATCACTAGCCAGATCGCGGCGAGCAAAGGCTTCATAAGCTTCCATATCTGAAACAAGAACCACTAATACAAAATCAACATCGCCTGTGACTTGGTAGCACTGCGTAACTTCATGGGCGGCCTGCATCTTACGCATAAAAGTATCATGAACATCAAGCTGATCGCGGTTCATCTCTACTTCGACGATGATATTTATAGTGCGCCCAAGTAGTTTAGGGTTTAGCAGGGCTACATCTGCCATGATGATCCCCTCTTCTCTTAAGCGTCGAACACGCCGCAGGCACGCTGGAGGCGAAAGGCCTACCTCTTCAGCTAAAGCCTGGTTGCTAATCCTGTTATCAAGTTGCAGGCATTTAAGGATATGGCGATCTATGCGGTCTACGTTCATATCTAAAGATTTCATATTTAGTCAATATTTATTAATTTTATTGCAAAAAACTAGAAAAAATAAAATCTATATTTGCTTTCAGAGGGTTATTTAAAATCATAAGCAGAATAACTCATCTAAACTGTACCTCTTTTTTCGTCTATCTCGGTTTTCAGAATGAACAGGTTAAGCGTCAATCATATTATGACTACCACTCTCCCAGAGTTAGGGCGGGAGATCTATGATGTGTGCGCTCTACTCTTCAAGCTGACAATCCCAGTAGTCATCGCTGTCAAAATTCTGGATGAGCTTGGGGCTATTCCTTATATCAGCGCCGTATTAGAGCCGCTTATGTCGCTCGTTGGGCTGCCTGAGAGTATGGGACTGGTCTGGGCAACAACTCTGCTGACTAATATGTATGGCGGTATGTTGATCTTCTTTCAGGCTGCGCCTCAGGAAAACCTGACAATCGCTCAGGTGACTGTCTTGAGTAGCATGATGCTAATCGCTCACAGCCTTCCTCTTGAGCTTCGCATCACCCAAAAAGCTGGCATGCGGCTGCCAGCGGCCTTTGCTCTGCGGTTTATCTGTGCTCTGGTGCTAGGAGTGTTTCTTCACTACTCCTATCAATGGGGATGTTGGCTGCAGGAACCGGCTCAACTGCTTTGGCAGCCAGAAATCCCTGATGACCGTTTTTCTACTTGGCTAATTACCCAGGGGCAGAGCCTTTTAATGATCATACTTATTGTCAGTGTGCTGCTTGCCCTGCTCCGTCTGCTGCGTTGGTTGCACGTTGAACGCTTTATGATCTGGTTGTTACAGCCACTTCTTAAGTTGATGGGAATTGGCCCACAGGCAACATCATTAACCATAATCGGGGTAACCCTCGGGCTCTCTTTTGGTGGCGGGTTACTTATCAAAGAGGCAGAGAGTGGGCGTATCAGTGCTAAAGACTGCTTCTCAGCTCTTTGCCTACTGAGCTTATGTCATAGCATCATTGAAGATACCCTGCTTGTATTGACATTAGGTGCGGATCTATCGGGCGTTCTCTGGGCTCGATTATGTTTCAGTCTCATGCTGGTGGCCATAATCACACGCCTGCTGACAAAGCTAAGCATCGAGCAACAACACCGATTCCTCTATCAGGATGTTTCGCTGAAAAAAAGGGAGTCAGTTGATGCCGGATAAGGAATATGCCAAGGGCGTTTATTTCGCCATCGCGTCATTTGTGATGTGGGGGCTGGTGCCGATCTATTTCAAAGCGGTTGATCATGTCTCGGCCCTGGAAGTGATCTCACACCGAGTGGTCTGGTCCTGTGTTTTTTTAGGCCTGGTTGTTCTGATTAGCGCAGGTGGCAAACAGATTATTTCTATTTTTAAGCAGCCAAAATTGCTATTGGGTTTATCGCTGTCTGCACTAGTTATCTCTATAAATTGGTTGGTGTTTATCTGGGCAGTTGCTCAAGAAAGAGTTGTTGAAACAACCTTGGGATATTTTATTAACCCGTTGATAAATATAGTCTTTGCTATGTTTATTTTTGGTGAGCGGTTACGCCCCTTGCAATGGGTTGCGGTAGCTCTGGCCGGAATTGGTGTGGGATATCAGCTATTGCTATTGGGTGAACTACCTTGGATAGCGATCACACTGGCAGTAAGTTTCTCGCTATACAGCGTATTACGGAAAAAGATCCCGGTAGATGCTATCAGCGGTCTTTTTATTGAAACATTATGGCTACTGCCAATGGCGTTGATATACATGTTTTGGCTATATCAGGAAGGAAGTCTGCAGCTTGTTACAGAAGACAGCTCAACTTTCTGGTTGCTGATATCGGCGGGGCTGGTAACCAGTCTGCCGTTGCTCGCATTTGCTGCAGGCGCAAGAAGAATCAGCCTCACTTTGACAGTGATTGATTCAGTATATAGGGCCAAGTATTGCTTTCATGATTGCGGTTTTCTACTTTGGAGAACCCATGGATATGCAGCGTTTGGTGACCTTTATCTTTATTTGGGTAGCTTTAATCGTTTTCAGTGTTGAGGGTATTCACCGACAGCGGCATCTGAAAAAGATGTCCGAAGAGCTCTAGCCCTACCCTTTGTCTCAAAATCACAGTAAAGTTCTGCCCGAAATTTAGTTAGATAGATTAGTGGCTTTGACATATGAGTATGGAATCCCTGCAAACCCGTTTCTTTGAATTGCGTAGCAATCGTTTTTTTGAGTTGTTTGTTGTCTCTGTAATTCTTTTTTCTGCACTGGTAATCGGCGCTAAAACCTACGATATACCAGAAAACGTACTTACTGCGATCAGTTGGTTGGATACAGGTATAACCCTGTTTTTCCTAGTTGAGATCACTATCCGTTTTATCGGTGAGCCGGATAAAAAGCATTTCTTTAAAAATCCCTGGAACCTGTTCGATACATTGATTGTGGTTGTCAGTTTGATTCCAATTCAGGACAGTGAAATGGCGTTGGTAGGCCGCTTGATTCGTATCTTCAGGGTCCTGCGTATGGTGTCTATTGTTCCTGAATTACGCTTGTTGCTGAACTCATTAATAAAAGCCTTGCCTCAATTGGGCTACGTTATCCTGCTGATGTTTATCATTTTTTACATCTACGCAGCGATCGGAGCGTCTTTCTTCGCCAATATCAATGAAAGCCTCTGGGGTGATATATCTATCGCTATGCTGACCCTATTCCGGGTGATGACATTTGAGGACTGGACCGATGTGATGTACGAGACAATGGCGGTGTATCCGTTCAGCTGGCTCTTTTATCTCACTTTCATCTTCCTCACTACCTTTGCTTTCTTGAATATGGTGATTGGTATCGTCGTGAATGTTATGGAAAATGAGCACGCTCAAGAAGAGAAAGAGAAAGCGTTGGCAGAAGGTCAGCTCACGATTGAAGATCTTTCAAATCAGATTGAAGAGCTGAAAGCCCTAATCGAAGAAAAGCACAGAGATAAATAGTAGCTCTGAGATGTACTTGTTGAACACTTCTGCTTCAGTTGTAGCCGCCCTCTGAAGCAGAAACCATTGCTTTAATAGGTTACCTGTTGCGACCAATCTTCGATGAAATAGGATTCCATCAACCTCTTCAGTTCACCGCTCTCCCTTTTCTGGTGGAGGTATTTGGTAAACGCTTCATTCAGCCCGCTATAGTTTTTTTGACTGTCCGAGGTGAACAAAACCAGCGAGTTATAGCCGGTAAAAGAGCTGGCCGAAACTTTATAGTCTTTAGCTAAACGAGGATTGTTACCCAGGTGGTTTTTCAGGCTGTTGAACTCCCCGACCAGAATCTTGGTTCTTCCAGTACGAAGCATTTCAAAGCCCCTGCTAACCGAATTCACCCCTTTGATTGATATTACGTGCGACGGAGACTTGGAGTGAAGGTTCAGGAAAGTTTCTCGTAATGAAGGGGGAAGATTTATAAAGCACACCTCCTCCCCGACAAGGTCGGCCTCACTTAATACTAAGAAATCGCTTTTGACGCTACTCGCGATACCGGAATAACTCACACCAAGTACAGAATTAAAGCTCTGTAGCCTGCTGTTATAACGAATATCCTTGGAATTCAGAACTCCAAATTCGAGCTGGCCCGTTTCTACCATTTGTGAAATGCGAAATGGTGGTAAGGCAAAAAACTGAACATCCGGTTCTGATTTTGCGTGCAGCTGAAAAAACTCTTCGACCAACTCTCTGATGTAACCTTTTTTGTCATCCCCTTCGCAGAAGTAAGGACACTCAAGAACAATTCCCACGCGAGTTATCGCCTGAACACTCGCAGGAATTAAAAGGAGGCACAGAAGAAGCGTTCTAATATCCATTTTGGACCTTAGTGTTTGGCCTTTAATTTGTACTCCCAGTTTTTTTGATTCCATGGCAACTCAAGCTTGTTGATGGGTATGCCGTACCAACCTGAATAGCTCTGTAATGTTTCTTTGGTTACCGGGAAGGTTGGGACCAGGATTTGATAGGGGACCTTTTCTCCATTTAAGATTTGCAGAGCTGTCCGTGCGGTCACTCGACCTAATTCTGCGCAAAACTGGGCGCTGTCAATTTGTGTAATGCCTTTGTCTTTTGTGATGTTTTTGATAGAGATGGGATCTCCATCTACCGTGGCGTGCAGGATTTCAAAGCGTTTTGCTTTTTGCAGCTCTGTAACCATGCTTAGGCCTCCGCCATCATTCACACTAAAAACCACATCTATACTGCCTCTCTTTGGGAAATCCTTGATGATAGTTTCCCCTGCTATTTTCCCAGCTACGGGCTCTACGGCCTCATAAGTTTTTAGTATTTTGTAACGTTGTGAATTGTTTTTTAATGCGGCGAGAAAGCCTTCCACTCGATCGATCGTCGAAGAAACACTTGGATACTCGACCATGACAATTTTTACTTCATATTCCTGATCGAAGCTGGATGCGACATATTCGCCATTCAGATAACCTGCCTGAAAATTATCCGATGTCACAAAGCTCGCTAGCGTGCCTCCAAGTATGTACTGATCATAAGCGACTACAGGAATACCATGCTGATTGGCTTCGATGAGTGAATCTTTGAGAACTGCATTATTCGTGGGCTGGACAATGATGATATCCGGTTTGCTTTGAACCATGGCTTTCATCTGTTTGATTTGATTGCGAATGCCCTGAGCGCCATCACCAGCAACAAGAGGTTCGTATCTTATAGGGACTTCGGATCCTTCTAACACTTCTTCAATCCCTTTGCGCATCGCCACTTGCCCCTCTATTGTTGAAGACCAATACAGTACCCCCACTCTTTTCTCTACAGGGGATTCTTCTGCTTGTAGGGGCATAATAAACACTGCGCTAACCAGAAGGAGTAAGAAATTAAAATGATGTAGATAGGATGCTTTGTGAGCACCATTGAACCTGTTATTCATAGTTACTCTCACTATATTTGCTCGTGCTTTGTCACATGCCTTGGTACATGTATTGGTACGTTTTTTGGTACAACAGGCGGGGTCGGTCTTCCTGACAATAACCACTGCTCAGGACGTTGTATCAGAAGATTTGATTGCCATATGCGGTATATGAATAAATATAGCAGGGAATTTAAGTAGGGCTTTGTGAGGGTGACGAATGATTAATTCGTTCTTGGTGCGATTAAGAGCGCTTAAGGATCGATGAAGGTGATTTCAATCTCATCGTGATGCGGAGAAATAGAATTGTTTTGCACAAACAACTGATCGCAGATCGCGCACCATTCTGCGTTATTGCTATCGCCTATCTGTTGCAGTGCTTTCGCCCAAAGCTCCTTGTTTTGTGCTATGAGAGCCTCACTGCATTCACTGCAATTAGCTTCCTTATTCCCTTTGCTCATTTCGCAATCCCTGATATGAATTAGTGTTATTTTACCTTTTTATTAGATGTTATGCATATTTGTTTTCAAAATGGTGAAAAGAACCTTTTATTTAGGTTGGTAAGCACAATACCCAGGTTTAGGGCCTATTTGGGGATGATTACGGCAAGTGTTTGGCCTGTTATGGTAGATGTCGCAAAGGCGAGTTTTCTGGTTTAGATAGATACAATCATCATTCGAATATCGTGATAGTGTGTATATCTCTCTTTTATGATTGAAGTGCCCAACGATACCCTCTTTCATTAAGCGTTTGGCTAAGCGCTTAGCAGGTTCAGATTCTTCAAACTCGTCCACGACGCCCATTCGCACAAGATCTGAGAACTTTACTTCTACGGGTAGGCTGCAGCAGGTGCCTCTGCAGCTCTGACATAAACTTGCTTTGTACTTGGCCCAGGTTGAAAGATTATCAACATTGGCGGCGGGAATTTGCTTGCTCATAAAAACTATTAAGTAGATCTAAGACGGTGGAAATCGGGCGGCGATAATAGCATTATTTTCATGTTTTCAGTTAATTTGAGTAAGTGGTTTTGTCAAAGCAGTTACCCGAACAAGTGTTAGAGTTGTTTCATAGACCACCTCGCTGGCGCTTTATTGATGAGCCGCTCGCGGCGGATCCCCTTCAAGCGTTAGAGCGAGACACGTATTTACTAAAAGAGGTTGCGTCAGGAAAGCGTGGGGCTACTGCCAGGCTCTGGGAAAACCCTCAATGTCTTGTTGTAACAAGGAAAGAAACCCGTTTTCCTGGCTTTTCTGAAGCCAGAGAGCAGCTACCAAACGAAGGTTGGCCTGTTATTGTTCGAGAAAGTGGTGGTACAACAGTTCCTCATCACCCGGGGATTTTGAATTTTAGTCTGATTTTCCCTCAATATCCCGATATCCATTTCGATCTGGATACCGTGTACATGGCTCTATGTGAGCCAATCAGGCTTGCTCTGAAGACACTGAATCTCGATGCCGAGTATGGAGAAACCAAAGGTTCCTATTGTGATGGACGATACAATCTAAATGTTAGGGGGCTGAAAATTACAGGTACTGCACAAAAAATAATGGTATCGCCACCTAATGATAAAGGGATAAAACAAGCCGTATTAGCTCAGGCTATGTTAATGGTTGATGCTGATGCTGCAGGAGGGACGCATTGGGTTAATCGATTTTATGAACTGGCAGGAAATGATAGGCGTTTTGACCCCGATGTTTCTACCTCTATCAAAGACCTGTGGGATGACAGTGATTCAGATACAGATATAACACTAATGATGAGAGATCTATTGCAGCAGGCGTTTATTCAGCTAACAAGGTGATGATCGTGCCTATGCAATAAATGCAATATTAGTGACATATTCGTTATATAGAATGACGCTTAGTTCACGGAAACGAATACATGGATAGGCGACGGATCGCCACCCTCTCCCTCTAAGAATCTCTTTAATATCTGCTACCCAGCAAGCCCGCCAACTGCTTTAATAAGAAAAAATATAAAAAAGCCCAGATCCAATACTGTGGCACCCAGACAGTGACAGAGTTTATGCAGTTACACCATAAGAGAGTTACAAAGCCATATTCACAGGCCGACCTTAAAAAAGTCATCAATGAGCTCGCACCCACTTTAAGCGATCGCATACACCTTTCCCAATCGATAAGGGAGCAGCACGGAAGAGGCGAAGATAGCTATGGCTGTATTGCTCCAGATGCGGTTATCTACCCTTTTAGCAATGAAGAGGTCGCACAGATTGTTCAGCTGTGTAATCGCTACAAAATACCTGTTATTCCTTTTGGGACGGGGACTTCTGTGGAAGGTCACCTGCTAGCGGTTCACGGTGGCATCTCTCTTGATCTCTCAGAGATGGATCAGATTATCGAGATTAACGCTGCAGATATGGACTGTCGTGTTCAGGCCGGCGTTACCCGCGAAGAACTCAATAAAGCTCTGCGTTATGACGGCCTGTTTTTTCCTGTGGATCCGGGCGCTAACGCAAGCATTGGTGGGATGGCTGCAACTCAGGCATCAGGCACTAATGCAGTGCGTTATGGAACCATGCGAGAAGCTGTGATTGGTTTGACAATTGTTACTCCTGAAGGCGAAATAGTGAAAACCGGTACCCGGGCCAGAAAAAGCTCTGCGGGTTATGATCTAACCCAGCTCTATGTCGGCTCAGAAGGCACTCTGGGAGTTATCACCGAGATACAGCTCCGGCTTCATCCAGTTCCTGAGATTATCAAATCCGCAGTATGCAGCTTTGAAACTGTTGATGGCGCGGTGAATACGGTTATTAATGCCATGCAGATGGCATTACCGTTAGCTCGTATAGAGTTGCTAAATGCGCTTCAAATGGAGGCCTGTATCGCCTATTCCAAGCTGGAAGGCTTTACTGCGCAACCCACCCTCTTTATCGAATTTCATGGTACAGAAAGCGCTGTTAATGAGCAGATAGAGCAGCTGCAGGATATCTGTCAGGCTTTCAGTGGAAAAGAGTTTCAATGGGCTGAAACGACCGAGCAACGAAATGCCTTATGGAAAGCCAGGCATAATGCTTACCCAGCTGCTCATCTGCTCAAACCAAACAGCAAAGTATTAACGACTGATGTTTGCGTCCCCATTTCAGCATTGGCTGTTAGTATCGCTGACTCAGAAAGACTTGCTGAAGAAGCAGGGCTTTCCTGTCCAGTTGTCGGTCATGTGGGTGATGGAAATTACCATGTGCTGATTGTTTTTGATCCTGAAAATAGTGAACAAAGCAAAGCCGCCAAACAGCTATCTGAGAAGATTGTTCATAGAGCCCTGCAGCTGAGTGGCACATGTACGGGTGAACACGGGATCGGTTTTGGTAAAAAGGAATACCTGCTTAGTGAGCATGGTGACGCCGTAGAAATGATGCGTTGCATTAAGAAAAGCTTAGATCCAAATAACATCATGAATCCTGGAAAGGTATTTGATTTATAAAGGCTTATTCGGTGCGCTCATTTATAAAGATTATAATTGTACTCGCTTTTTTTCTGCCGGTTATTGTTGGCTGCGATCAGTGCGCTGAGCAGCCGATTCAAAGTAAAACAGAGCCTCCCTCTTCTGCTGAGCACAAGCAATCAGAAGTAAAACCAAATGAATTCATAGTCGAATCACCCCTGAAGGGCTTGTTGAAGTCTGAGAATGAAGGTCCTTTCTTTGGTGATTTTTCTGAGATGAAGCGCAAAAGGTCTATCCGTGCGCTTGTTACATACAGTAAAACAGACTTCTTTATTCATAATGGGCAGATAAAAGGTCTGCAGGCAGAGCTTCTGCAGGCTTATGAGGATGAAATCAACGAAGGGATTAAGAAAGAGTCTGAAAAAATTCGGATTACTTATATTCCTGTGACATTTGATCAATTAATTCCCGCCTTGCAAGCAGGTTACGGAGATATTGCTGCTGCGCTACTAACCAAAACGCCCGAACGTTTAGAAAAGGTTGATTTTACCTCTAATGAGAAGGCAGATGTTTCAGAAGTTCTGGTCAGAAATAAAAGCGCAGCCCCTATCAGTTCGTTAGAGGGCCTGTCAGGCAAAACAGTTTATGTTCTACGAAACAGTAGCTATGCAGAGCACTTGAGGGGCTTTAATGAGCGCTTGCCGCAAGGGCTTCCTCCTGTCGATGTTGTGGAGGCTGAATCAAAGCTTCTAAGTGAGGATATCCTCGAAATTGTTAACGCGGGTATCTTTAACTACACCATAGTAGATGACTACAAAGCTGAGTTATGGGCAGGTGTATTGCCTCAGCTACAAATTGAAAGGGCGGTACGACTCACAGAGGGTAATAGTGTCGGTTGGGCGATACGGAAAAATACGCCTCAGTTACAAAAGAGCTTAAATCGGTTCATAGCCAAACGGGTTAAGAAAGGCTCCCTTCTGGGTAATATCCTGATCAAGCGTTATCTAATAAGTGAAAAATGGATAACGAACCCCCTACTCCATACGGACAAAGATCGCCTTGTTCGCTTAATGCCTCTCTTCACTAAATATGCAGAAAAGTACCAGCTGGATCCTATTGCGCTGGCCGCTCAGGCCTTCCAGGAATCAGGCCTTAAACAGGCAACTAAAAGTCACCGCGGCGCTGTAGGGGTGATGCAGCTTCTGCCAAGCACTGCGAGTGATAAGAATGTTGCTATCGAACAGATCGATGATATTGAACACAACATTCATGCTGGCGCTAAATATATGGCTTTCCTGCGTAAGCGCTATGTTTCTGATGATAATGTCTCTGCTCTTGATCAGATGCTTTTGTCATTGGCTGCGTACAATGCAGGACCTGGAAATCTAAGAAAAATGCGAAAACTTGCCGATGAGATGGGGCTTGATCGCAACCAATGGTTTGGTAACGTGGAGCTGGCTGCAGCCAAAATAATCGGCAATGAAACTGTTCAATACGTTTCAAATATCTATAAATATTACACTGCTTACAACCTATCCAAATCTCTTTATACCGAAAGGGTTCAGCTTTTAGATAAGGTCATTAACTAAGAGTTTTTCAGTTCTAAACTACCTATTAGATAGCTGGCTTCCATCAGTTTGGGCTTTGCCGGCCATGGTTGCCAATAATTTCTATTCCAGTTTCTCGCACTACTCAGATAAGAATATAGTTTGAGCAGTTGCCCTTTGTGGGTTTAATCGTGAAAGCTACCTGCCCACTTTCGCGGTGAGGACACCGCTCCAACTTGGTCAGATATGAATACATTACCGGGCATTCAAGAATTAAAAGGAATGATGCCGTCTATAGAGGATTTAAGTGCTGGAATTTGGAGTTAGGGGCTCTTAATGAGTCATGCTTTCCGTGCGGGTGTGATTATATGAGGCATAAAAAAGCGGCCCATAAAGGGCCGCAATAAACGCAAGAAGCTACATGAAATAGCTTTAGGGTAGAAGCCCGCTGTTTGCAGTGGGCTTCTATGCCAGCTCCCTTAGAAGAAGCCCAGTGGGCTTTCGCTGTAGCTAACCAGCATGTTTTTAGTCTGCTGGTAGTGGTCCAGAATCATCTTGTGAGTTTCACGACCTACACCGGACTTCTTGTAACCGCCGAACGCAGCGTGTGCTGGGTACAGGTGGTAGCAGTTCATCCATACACGACCAGCCTGGATGCCACGACCCATGCGGTAAGCGATGTTAGTGTCGCGAGACCATACGCCTGCGCCCAGACCGAACTCAGTGTCGTTCGCGATAGCCAGCGCTTCAGCTTCGTCTTTAAATGTAGTTACAGAAACTACTGGGCCGAAGATCTCTTCCTGGAAAACGCGCATGTCGTTTGTGCCTTTCAGAAGAGTAGGCTTGATGTAGTAACCGTTACCGTAATCGCCTTCCAGTTTCTCGATGCCGCCACCTGTCAGGACTTCAGCACCTTCGTCACGACCGATGTCGATGTAACCCAGGATCTTATCGAACTGTTCCTGAGACGCCTGAGCACCAACCATTGTATCAGTATCCAGTGGGTTGCCACGCTTGATCATGCCTACGCGCTCAACAACTTTAGCCAGGAATGCATCAGCGATATCTTCCTGAACCAGTAGACGTGAAGGACAAGTACAAACTTCACCCTGGTTGAAGAATGCCAGTACCGCACCTTCTACTGCTTTGCTTACGAACTCGTCGTCCTGATCCATAACGTCATTGAAGTAAACGTTTGGAGACTTACCACCCAGCTCAGTTGTAGATGGGATGATGTTCTCAGCAGCACATTTCATGATGTGAGAACCTACTGGAGTAGAACCTGTGAACGCGATCTTAGCGATACGAGTGCTAGAAGCCAGAGCCTGACCTGCTTCGCCACCGAAACCGTTAACAACGTTCAGTACACCTGGTGGAAGTGCTTCAGCGATGCACTCAAGCAGGATAAGAATAGATAGTGGAGTTGCTTCAGCTGGTTTCAGGACAATAGAGTTACCTGCTGCCAGTGCTGGAGCGATCTTCCATGCTGCCATCAGCAGTGGGAAGTTCCAAGGAATGATCTGACCAACAACACCTAGTGGCTCGTGGAAGTGGTAAGCAACTGTAGTTTCGTCGATTTCACCGATAGAACCTTCCTGTGCACGGATGCAGCCAGCGAAGTAACGGAAGTGGTCAGCAGATAGTGGAACGTCAGCAGCCAGCGTTTCACGAACAGCTTTACCGTTATCCCAAGTCTCAGCTACAGCCAGTTTTTCCAGGTTAGCTTCGATCAGGTCAGCAACTTTCAGAAGGATGTTCTGACGCTCGATCGTAGATGTTTTGCCCCAAGTCATCTGAGCCGCGTGCGCAGCGTCCAGAGCTTTTTCGATATCTGCTGAATCAGAGCGTGGAATCTCACATACAGCTTCACCAGTTACTGGAGTGTGGTTAGTGAAGTACTGACCATTAACAGGTGCAACCCACTCGCCGTTGATGAAGTTACCATAACGTTCTTTAAATGTAACAACAGAGCCTTCTGTACCCGGCTTAGCGTAAATCGTCATCTAAGTGCCTCTATAATTTTTATCAACTGCCTCTCTACTGGCGGCAGTGCTGGTTACTTTACAAATCAATATTAGCTACCCTGCCCGAAAAGCAGGTATCATTCCTTGGCATTGAAAAATTACTCATTTAGTACTACATATCGAGGCCCCGCCATTCCTGCTAATTTCGTCACATGGCTCTCCATGCCTTTGGTCCAGTAAACATAACCTCTTGATTAGATGATAATTAACGCAGAGTGACTTGCTGCTTTATCTCTGTTTACAAGGTGAATGAGCCGCAAATAAGCACTACAATTTCTATTAAACGGCCTGTTTTGGTGCAAAGGAAAACGTGATGACACAGCTCTATGAAGTGGAAAGCTGGAAGGATTTTCTTCTATTGGTAGAGTCAGAAGAGCTTCGTGGTTGGGCATTTCGTGGTCAACGAGATGCTGAATGGGGGCTGGAAAGCTCTCTCACTCGTCGCTTAAAACAGTTTGTGCCTCAGGATAAATGGGCGGAACAAGAAGATCGGGCAATCCGCGTTTTTAAACGCAAGGCTCACTACTTCCTTAACGATACCTCTTCACTAAAAGACGATTTTCGCTGCCTCGCCCTTATGCAGCATCATGGAGCACCAACTCGTTTACTAGATTTTACTAAATCACCTTATGTGGCCAGTTACTTTGCTTTGCAGTCTTGTACAACGCCTGCTGCGGTCTTTGCTGTAAACACCCCTGCCCTCTGGCACGAGGCTACACCACCAGGTTTTCCAGAGCTTAATCGTGATGCTATAGATCCACGTAATTCTGATTCGCTAAACCGTTATTACCTGTCAAATAATTACCCTGTTGTCTGGCCTGGTGAGCCATGGACCATGGATCGCCGTATTGTTGCTCAGGCCGGAACATTTATGATTCCTGGGAAAATTGATGTAACCGTAGAAGAGCTTTTAAGTAACTACGTCTATGACAGACCAATACTTGCCAAAATTGTTCTATCTCCAGATATTCGTAAAGAAGCGATGGAAGCTTTGTATCGAATGAACATTAGTAATGCCACCCTATTCCCTGATCTGGATGGTTTGGCTCGCTCCATCTCTTATGAGCTTGAAGTTAGTTGGGTGGGAACTTCTGGCCAATCAAAGTAAACAGTTTAGGTTGATCTTCGCCATTTTGTGTTTTCTCTTGTCAGAGTAAAATATGGGAAACACTCGCTTAGGTAGTTGCTTTATGTATTCAGAATCACCTGTGATTGAGCCGATTCAGGCCTGGTCTTCTCCTCTGTTCGTTACTTCTAATCCTGATCATGAGTTCCTAAAAGAAGATCTGCTGCAATATATTTACAACTATCAAAAGTCACAGGAACAAGCTGTAGCCAGCGAGGTTGCCGTTACTGCTAAGCATCAGCTGTTTGAAAGTAAACTGTGTTTCTTGGAAGCAGATAATCCAGCCATCATGGAACTTCGTCGCATGCTGGAAGAGTTGATCTCGGCAATAGCGACTGAAGTGAATCATGAGTACTGGCCTGAAGACGCTGAAGGTGATGCGACAATCATTGAATCCTGGTTTCATGTTACTCAGGATGGTGGTTATCACGATGTGCATTCCCATCCAAACTGCTCATGGTGTGGGATCTACTACCTTGATCCAGGCGAATGTGAATTGGGATCCCGTAATGGCGTGAACCGTTTTTATGATCCTCGCGTTAATGCAGATCATTATGCTGATGCGGGTTCCGCCTATATCAATCAACAGGGCTTCTGGGATTTCGAGCCAGTTGAAGGACAGGTTGTTATTTTTCCTTCGTATCTAAAGCACTCAGCTCTGCCCTATTTTGGGAAAAAAGATAGAGTGATTATTGCTTTCAACTCAATCGTCGAGCTCGCCTGACATGCAAGTGGGTAAGACTTAGTCTGCCCCTTCAAAATCACTTCCAGTGCACTACATCGCCACGGTCGAAAATATGGCCTGAGCTGACTTTGTGGTAATTAATAAAAATGTTGCCGTAAGACACACCGCTGCGCTTTGAAACCGAAAATGCAATACATTGCATCATCGTTTCAACACTGCTTTGGTTATGAAAGCTGGGAGCATGAAGCTCAACTAGAATTGGATGGCTATCGCTCTGCGGCTGGGTTGCGGGCATAAGGCCTGCAACTGAGTAGTGACGGGCCGAAATATACTCCCAGGTCACTGTAATATGCTCAATGCTCACTTCGGTACCATGAGCAAAATCTTCAGTGATGCTCTTGATCATACCAGGCACATCAACTTCATCTTCAAACGGTAAAGACTTAATACAGATCAGCGGCATTTATCGTTTCTCAGTAGCATCAAGAAAAGATTGAAATTAGATCAACTAAACTCCAAAAACAAGCGTTAAAAAACAATGAAATATTAAGGTTGTGATATTTCCGTGAACGTTATTTACATTCCGAGTTCAGAATAAACTCTTCAAGCTTCTTATCTACACCGAAAATGTGGCGTTTAAGCCATTCAGAAAGGAAATCAGACAGCATGTCTCTTAGTTGAGAGTTATAAGTGTGGTGGTCATCAAGCATCTTGCCCAGCTCAACCCGAAACTTATTGTGGGCTTGGAGGTGATCTTCAAATCCAGGATAGTTCAGCGCCTTCATGTAGGCTTCTTCCAGCAAGAAATGATGCTCGGCGTAATCGTTAAGACGCTCAAAAGTTGATGAGTCCACATGGTCTGCCTTGATCTCATCGATAAGCTCAAATAGCACTTGATGCTGCTGATCTTGCCAGATTAGCTCACTTGTTTTAGTCATTTGGGCTCCTTGCGTCTTATTTTTAGATTTACCGACTGCTCATTCTGTAACAGCGGCAGCAATATGTAACTGACCTGAATCAGATTCAGGGCGGCCTTGATCCTTTTTTACAAATCTTTTACAACATTTATAAATCTGTCTGACTTTTTGAAAGCGGGGCTGGCTTACATTGGAGCTATCGATACTAGATTGAGGAATAGAACCATGAACAGTCTTCGTCAAATAAGAAAAGTAAGTCTGAGCCTATTAGCATCCGCTGCCTTGGCTCTCTCCCCCTCCTTTGTGTCTTTAGTGCAAGCAAAACAGGTCGACCTAAATATCAATCTGGCTACTCCTGTCATGGAGGCTGAGCAGCGCCATAAAGCGTTCATTAAAATTTCTTTAGAGGGTATTAAGCAGGAACAGGAGCAGCAACGTATTCCTGCCAACATAGCTGTAGTGCTCGATAAATCAGGCTCCATGCAGGGCGAAAAGCTTTTGCGGGCTAAAGAAGCTGCAATTATGGCAATCAAACGCCTTGATAAGCACGATATTGTTTCTGTGGTTAGCTACGATTCTCGTGTTCAGGTGGTTGTTCCTGCAACCAAAGTCAGTGACAAGAAGCTTATAGCCAGTGCTATCAGCGATATACAGGCCAATGGTAATACTGCTCTCTTTGCTGGTGTCAGCAAAGGCGCGCAAGAGTTAAGAAAGTTTCTGGATCTTAATAAGGTAAATCGAGTCATTCTTCTCTCTGACGGCCTTGCTAATGTAGGCCCCAGCTCCCCCAATGATCTTGGCAAACTTGGCTTGTCATTAGCTAAAGAAGGGATGAGTGTAACTACGATAGGGTTAGGACTTGGCTATAACGAAGACCTTATGACACAACTAGCTGGCTTTAGTGATGGCAATCATGCATTTGTCGAGAATGCAGGTGATCTGGCTCGAATATTCCAATATGAATTTGGTGATGTGCTTTCTGTTGTAGCTCAAGGGGTTGAAATAGAAATTCACTGTCGCAATGGAGTGAAGCCACTCCGCATACTGGGTCGTGAAGCGGACATAATAGGTAATACCGTACAAACTCGGCTTAATCAGCTATACAGTGAACAGGAAAAGTTCATGATTCTGGAAGTTGAGGTGCCAGAGCAAAAGGAACATGCAGAGATAAACCTCGTTGATGTAAACATCAGTTATACAGACCTGTTCAATAAACGTACCGAGCGCCTTAACAGCAATGTGACTGCCGCTTTTACGCGTTCACAACAGGAAATTGAGGATGCTGTTGATACGAAAACCTATGAGGCAGCAGCTGAGCAGGTTGCAAATGAGCTGAACCGGGAAGCTGTAGAATTACGCGATAAAGGTGACATTAACGCAGCCAAGAGTATTTTGCAGAAAAGTGCAGATTACCTAGATAATCTGGGTCAAACACTGGCTTCGCCGAAGCTTATTGAGCAGAAAGAAGAGGCACTAAAAGATGCTGAAGAGCTGGATGATGAGCAAGAATGGAATAAGAAACGCAAGGAACTTAAAGAGCGTCAATATAAGCGTGCCACACAGCAGAGTTATTAGCAGCAGAATTATTAGATGAAAAAAACGCCCCTGTTACTGATTTGCATAATCCTAATGCCCCTGTTGGTGTTGGCCTGGTTTTCAGCGCGCGTCGAGGAGCAGCAACAGCAGCTGGTTAATCATCAATTAGAAGCGTTAGTCGAGTCGCAATTAGCAAAGATCGATCAATCATTTCAGGGGCATTTTCGCCGCCTTGAAGGGGCATTGAATCAAGAAGTGGCCAAGCAGTACGCGGAAAAAGATTCAGAGTACAGCTTGCCAAGTATCCGTAATCTGACCAAATCCAGTCCTTATATTGATCAAGTGTTTATCCTTAATGCAGATCGGGAAACAATCTATCCTGGCTCTGGCAATCTGACTCGAAGTGAGCGCGCTTTCATAAATGGTTATAAAGAGTTGCTGGATAATCGTGATCTTTTTCATGTCAGGAATGAAGTAAGCAACACAGCAGAACCTTCTGAAAAGTATTCAATACCTGCAGAAAGTAGTGTTTTGGCTGAAGCGCGCCAAGTATCTAAAACTATCAGTGCTCAATTAAGGTCTGCTCCTGCTGCTCCGGAGATAAATATATCGACACAAAAGCCAGTGCAATCAGCGCCCTATATTAGTTCTGCTGATTTAGCACAAGAACCCGCATCTGAGACGTTTGCTGATGCAGAGAACGATCAAATTGTAGTTTCAAATATAGAGAGCTCTCCATCGGGGTGGATCGCTTGGTATAGAGGAGCGGAACTGGAACAGCTTTACTGGAAGGAAACCCCTAGCGGGGAAGTCATTGGTTTCAGCCTTAATAATGCACGTTAGATGTCAGATCTTATCAATATGCTTCCAGACGAAGCAGAGAGCCAATCGATTGATCAATTGAAAAACGCTGCCATTCGTATGCTTAACAGTCAGAGGGAGATAGTTTACGAGTGGGGACAACTTAGCCAGATAGCAAAGAACGCAGAACCGTTACAAACCTTATCCCTCAGTCATCCGCTTGCTAGTTGGCATCTTGAGTATTACTCACCTGCCCTTCAGTCGCCATCCAACAGTTGGCTTGAAACCTATAGCACTGTAATGCTTACTTTTTTGGGATTGTCGCTTTTGGCCTGGATGCTATACAGAGAACAGACTCAAGCTGCGCGAATAGCTGAACAGCGTGTCAATTTTGTAAATCAGGTATCTCACGAGCTTAAGACACCGCTCACCAATGTGCGCATGTATGCAGAGATGTTGGATAACCAAGTAGATGAATCTGAGGTAAAGCAGAAACGCTACCTTGATGTGATCAATAACGAAAGCCAGAGACTCTCACGCTTAATCGATAACGTTCTGAGTTTCTCCCGCATCGGTCGTAGCAATAACAAGATCTGCCGTCAGCAAGATCGAATCTGTCACACCATTGAAAAAGTCATTGGGAATTTTGAGCCCGCTTTTAAACAGAAAGCTATGAGCATCCAGTTTGATAACAGATGCGATAGCACGGCATATTTTGACCCAAACGCGGTTGAGCAGATTCTCAATAATCTTTTAAGTAATTGTGAAAAATACGCCGCCGATAGTGGTCAGGTTCAGGTGTCATGCTGGGAGGATGGGAAGCATTTCTGCTTTATCCGTGTGGAAGATGATGGCCCAGGTATAGATAAAAATGCAGCCGCGAAAATATTCACACCATTCTATAGAGCGAGTAACAAATTGACTGACGGTGTAAGTGGCACAGGAATAGGTCTGAGTATCGCACGTGAGCTGGCCCGTGCGCACAGCGGGGATCTCGTACTTGAATCTACCCAACGTGGGGCAAGTTTCCTTGTGAGTATATCAATCAAGGAAAATGAACTGGAGGGCGAGGAGTGAGAGTATTAATCGCAGAGGACGATATTAATATCCGCCTTGGCCTTGTTGATCTGTTAGAGGCCGAGGGTTATGACTGCATTGAAGCAGCGGATGGAGAGGCCGCGCTAAAGTTATTCTCTGAGCAGCAACCTGCACTGGTTCTTTTGGATATCATGATGCCGAAAATGGATGGTTACGCTGTTTGTCGTAAGATACGTCAGTTGAATGAGCAGGTTCCAGTTGTTTTTATTACGGCGAAATCTGAGGAAATAGATCAAGTTCTAGGGCTTGAGCTGGGGGCTGACGACTATATTAAAAAGCCTTTTGGGACACGCGAGGTCATTGCCAGAATAAGAGCGGTCACTCGTCGCTGCCTGCAATCAGAGAAACTAACAACTTCTTCTGCTGAGGTATGTTTTCAGCTGGACGATCTTGAGGTTCATCCGGAACAGCTCCGTGCCAAACGGGAAGAAATGGTAATGGAGCTTAGTTTGAGAGATATTAAGACTCTTCAGTTACTCTTTGAAAACAAAGGAAAAGTAGTTGATCGAGACATGTTGTTCAATCATTGCTGGGGACGTGACTATCTACCCAGCAGCCGAACACTGGATCAGCATATTTCCAAATTAAGAAAGCTAATTGAGATCGACCCTAAGACCCCAAAAATCATTAAAACCGTACATGGTTTGGGTTATCGATATGATCATGAATGATGCGAGGGCAGAAAGGGAATAATTCATTCCCCTTCTTTACTCTGATTAGCTACACCGATTAGCCACACCTCAATAAATGCACTAAATACGAGTCGCTAGCTGATCAAGTATATGGCGACGTGTAATAACCCCTAAAACCTTATTCTGCTCATTTACCACAGGGTAAGCCTTGGGTTTTGCGTCTAGCATCTGCTGAGCTACGGAAAGAAGATCATCACTTTCTTTCACCACCAGCACGTCACTACTCATAATTTCCTGCACAGTAGCAACGCGTTGGTTAAGATAAACAACCTGCACTGTAACTTTCAGGCAATCCTGCTCTGAAATCCATCTGATCAGACCTCCATGGTCATCAACAACCGGGCCGCCCAACAATACTTTCTTAATAAGATTTTTGGATGCCTCGGCAACAGGCATGTCAGCTTTGATCTTTGCAAAGTCTGTGCTCATACAATCAGAGATTTTAGGTAAATCCATTTCAACTCCCGTATCTAATCATGCGCTAGTACCACTGAATAAAGCACTGTTTGGGTGCAATAATTACAGCAGCATACAGATAACGCTTTTATTTGGGCGGTCCAGGCTAAAAGCAGCCTGAATCCGCGTGAGATACAGAGTTTGAGCAATAACTAAGCCATGGATTAAGCCTGTTCGGCTAAAGGCTTATAACATTCGGTTGGTGGGTCAGGATTAAGGTGTGGGAAGAATTGGCTACCAGTTATCAGCAGCATCAAGGTCGCTCTTCTTCTGTTCAACCCATTCTTCGCCTTCATTAGTGATCTCTTTTTTCCAGAACGGGGCATCTTTCTTCAGGTAATCCATGATGAATTGAGCGGCCTCAAAAGCATTAACCCGGTGTGCGCTACCTACACCAACGAAAACAATATTTTCATTCAGGTTTAAACGCCCCACTCGATGGCCAATAATAATATTGCCAAGCTCCCAGCGCTCACGGGCCTGTGCGCCGATTTTCTCAAGGGCTTTCTCTGTCATCCCTGGATAATGTTCAAGATAAAGAGCATCCAGAGAATTGTCTGAAACCTCTAGTTCGCGGACAATTCCTGTAAACGTTACGATTGCACCGCTGGTGGCATCGTTAGCCCTAACCCGCTCAGACAGATCGCCAATATCAAAGTTTTCTGTTTGTACGAATATTTCAGTTGATGCCATCATTCAGTCCTCGGTTAATCAGTCACGAATACTATCACTATTATTAACATATTTTCTGCAAAAACCTGTTTTTTGGATCTGTAGATTTAACTGCAAATAGACCGATTTAGTGGTATCGTGTGCCGCTTTATATGCATTAGAAACTGAGGACCAGGATGGCTTGGTATCCACACGCTACCGTTGCGGTTATTGTAGAGAAAAATGGAAAATTCCTACTGGTCGAAGAGGTCTCGTCAGGCAAAGTTGTTCTTAATCAGCCCGCCGGACATATTGATGAAGGAGAAACCTTCATCGAAGCAGCAAAGCGGGAAACCCTGGAAGAATCTGCCTGGCATGTTGAGCCCAAATACCTGATCGGTTTTTACGTCTATAAAGGTGAAAACAATATCACCTACCATCGCGCCTGCTTTTATGCTGAGGCTCTGGAACATGAGTCTGAGCGAGAGCTGGATGAAGGTATTATCCGGGAGGTCTGGATGAGCCGGGATGAGATAGAAGCCAGCGCAGAAAAACTTCGCAGCCCGATGGTACTTAAATGCATTGATGATTATCTGGCAGGCAAAGAATACCCTCTTGACCTGATTTACGAATACAGCAACTAAGTTAATACGTTTTCATGACTGATCACAGCAATACAAAAGTGATCGTCGGCATGTCCGGCGGTGTCGATTCATCCGTTTCTGCTCTGCTATTAATGCAGCAAGGCTATCAGGTCGAAGGCCTGTTTATGAAAAACTGGGACGAAGATGACGGTACTGAATACTGTACAGCCAAAGAAGATCTGGCTGATGCTCAGGCGGTATGCGACAAGCTGGGCATTCATCTTCATACAGCCAACTTCGCAGCAGAATACTGGGATAACGTCTTCGAGCATTTTCTTGAAGAGTACAAAGCTGGACGCACGCCAAATCCAGACATCCTGTGTAATCGGGAAATCAAGTTTAAAGCCTTTCTTGAGTATGCAATTGAGCTAGGCGCTGATCTAATCGCTACTGGCCATTATGTGCGTCGCGGCGAGCGGGATGGTAAAACCCGGTTGTTAAAAGGCTTGGATGACAACAAAGATCAAAGCTACTTCCTGCATCAGGTTGGCCAGAAAGAGATCGAAAAGACACTCTTTCCTGTTGGTGAGCTGGAGAAGCCAGAAGTCCGCAAGCTAGCTGAAGAACATGATCTGGTTACCCATAATAAGAAAGATAGTACGGGCATTTGCTTTATCGGAGAACGTCGCTTCAGTGACTTCCTCAAGCAGTACCTGCCAGCACAGCCTGGAAAAATCGAAACCCCTACGGGTGATGTGATCGGCGAACATGCGGGTTTGATGTATTACACAATCGGTCAGCGTCAGGGTTTACAGATTGGTGGTTTGAAAAACTACCCTGAAGAGCCTTGGTTTGTAGCGGGTAAGGATCTTGAGCGCAATGTATTGATTGCTGTTCAGGGTAAGCAGAATGATCTCTTGTTTACAGACTGGCTCACTGCTGACGACCTGTTCTGGATCAACGATGAAGAGCCTGCGCTGCCCTATCACTGTAAAGCTAAAGTCCGCTATCGCCAGTCCGATCAGGAATGTATTATCGAACGTCACGGTGAATCGGGCTATAAAATTCTGTTCAATGAAGCGCAACGTGCGATTACACCAGGGCAATCAGTCGTTATCTATGCTGAAGATGTCTGTCTGGGCGGCGGCGTGATTGAACATACCGGCAAAAATTCAGAACAGAATTAATAAGCACCGTATTAATAAGAACAATATTTATAAAAAAAGACGAGTAAGTAGAGGTTTTAGTAGTGTCACGCGTTCACGATGAGCAAGCGTTAGGATTGGCCGGGCTATTTCAGGCCGCCGCTTTAGTGGAACAAATCGCCACACGAGGCATGGTTGCCCAAAACAGTTTGGAAACCTCCGTTTACAGCATCATGCAGCTTAATCCAGAAAGCAGTGAAGATATCTTCGGTGGTAAAGAAGAGTTAGCCTATAATCTTCATCTTGGTCTGCAAAACCTTAGAGATCTGGTTGAAAAGCCGCGCGCTGAACACAACAAAGATGTTATTCGTTACGCGCTGAGCATGATGCACCTTGAGCGCAAGCTGAGCGCCGATCCTGAGATGATGAAAACGGTTGGGCAGCGCCTGTCACAGGTTTCAGAGCAAGCGCGTTATTTTAACTCGGAAGATCAGGAAGCGACCGATAACCCAAGCGCCTACTGCCATCCGAATGTGATTGCCAATATCGCAAATCTTTACCAGGATACAATCAGCAGTTTCAGTTTTCGTATTCAGGTGACAGGCGATCCGCGACATCTTCAGAATAGTGAGAATGCAGCTAAGATTCGTGCTCTGCTCCTAGCCGGTATTCGCAGCGCAATGCTCTGGCGGCAGAAAGGGGGTAAACGTTGGCATCTGTTGTTCTTTAAGTCCCGTCTACGCCCTTCTCTTAGAAAGTTGCTGGATCAGTAAAATATAAAAATGGATAACGACAATCGTTATCCATTTTTTTATCCCAGCAGCGTATAAATGCTCTTTCGCCTTATTTTGTACCTTCTCACACCATGCGTTCGTAAGATCCGCTCAATATCCCACTCCATATTGTCTGCAGTCATTACTTTTACAGCATTTTCGTATGTGTCTATAAAAACTTGCTCCCTGGGAATACCTTTCGCTATTAGGTCGTCAAAGACCATTTTGATCTGGTCACTTGAGGCATAGGAGCCGGTTACTGTGATAGTCATTTCTGATCCTCTCGAAAGATTAACTCAAAAACACGGCATTAAACTAAAGTCGATACCTCTAGAATAGAAACGGACTTGGGATGTGTCCAGAATAACTTCAACATGCACTACGAATCGGCATTCGACTCAGGTATAATTCGCGCCTTCATTTCTTAACTATGGTAGAGATCGATTCATGGAGCTTTCCGCACTGACTGCCGTTTCTCCGGTTGATGGTCGCTATGGCAGCAAAACTGCTGACCTGCGTGATGTATTTAGTGAATATGGCCTGATTCGCTTCCGCGTTGAAGTAGAAGTACGCTGGCTGCAGAAACTGGCTGCACACCCTGAGATTTCAGAAGTACCACCACTGAGTGCCGATGCTAACGCTCTGCTGAACTCTATCGTAGACGACTTCTGTGCTGAAGATGCACAGGCAGTTAAAGATATTGAGCGTACAACTAACCACGACGTTAAAGCGGTTGAGTACTTCATCAAAGACAAATTCAAAGATAACGCCGAGCTAATGGCGATTAATGAATTTGTTCATTTTGCTTGTACTTCTGAAGACATCAACAACCTGTCTCACGCCCTGATGCTTAAGCATGGTCTGCAGGTGGTTCTGCCACTTATGCAGCAGGTAACTGACGAAATCGCCCAGATGGGTCGTGAGTTCGCCGAACAACCAATGCTGTCACGTACGCACGGTCAGACAGCCTCTCCTACTACCGTAGGTAAAGAGATGGCTAACGTTGCTTACCGTATGCAGCGTCAGATCAAGCAGCTGGAAAATGTAGAGCTTCTGGGTAAAATCAACGGTGCTGTAGGTAACTACAACGCTCACCTGTCTGCTTATGCTGATATCGACTGGGAAGTAAACGCAAAAGATTTCGTTGAAAGCCTGGGCCTTAACTGGAACCCATACACAACTCAGATCGAACCACACGATTACATCGCTGAGCTATTCGATGCAGTTGCACGCTTCAACACAATCCTGATCGACTTTGATCGTGACGTTTGGGGCTACATCTCACAGGCATACTTCAAGCAGAAGACTATCGCTGGTGAAGTAGGCTCTTCTACAATGCCTCACAAAGTTAACCCAATCGACTTCGAAAACTCCGAAGGAAACCTGGGTATTGCTAATGCGATTATGGGTCACCTGGCTCAGAAGCTGCCGATCTCTCGCTGGCAGCGTGACCTGACTGACTCCACTGTTCTACGTAACATGGGTGTAGGTTTCGGTTACAGCATGATTGCTTACCAATCTACACTGAAAGGTATCAGCAAGCTGGAGCTCAACCCAGGTCAGCTAAATGAAGATCTGGAGAATGCTTGGGAAGTATTGGCTGAACCGATTCAGACAGTGATGCGCCGTTACGCTATCGAAGAGCCATATGAGAAGCTGAAAGCGCTGACCCGCGGTCAGGATATGAGCAAAGAAACGATCATGGCTTTCGTTGATACACTGGATATGCCAGAAGAAGCTAAGCAGGCTCTAAAAGAGCTAACGCCACATAGCTACATTGGTAATGCAGTAGCACAAGCTAAAAAGATCTAAGTAATTGGATCATGAAAAACGGGGCTATATGCCCCGTTTTTTTATTTCAGCCTTATTCGAATCCGTAGTCAGAAACAGTGTGGCTGCTTGCCTCGAAAGCCGCCAAATTTAATCTACTTACAATGCGCACATCCTATGCGCCCTCTGTCAGTATCACATTCACATCAGCGCAGCTCTGTCTTAGCTCTTTCCAGGGTTTATACTCTTCCGACTCATACCAACGCTTAAACTGCTCAATACTCGGAAACTCATGCAGCACCATCAGGTTATTTGGCCACTCCCCTTCCAATACCTCGCCTAGATCACCTTTAACCAGAAATTTTCCGCCGTACTGATCTACTGTCGGCACATGCCCAATGACATATTCTTTGAATTTTTCTGGATGGTGAATCTTAACAATATTGACGATGCAGTATGCTTTTTTCATTGGATGCCTAGTGTGCTAGTGAGTATGCGGGGTTAATGTAAATGAGCTGGTTGCATATCGCACGCCATCAATTTCAAACGAAACGATAACATCTGAAGAAAAGCCTTTGCCGATCAAGAAAGATGCATCAACTCCGGTATCGCCAGGGAAAATGAAATAGTTTGTCTTATTATCGCGAATATTCACCTGACCATCTTCATCTTCATTCTTCGCCTTATTACGCACATTTAATTCCACTGTTTTATTTTCTAGCTCTGTAAATGTCACAGTGATTTGGGTGCCTAAAGGAAGATCATAGGGCGTTATCTCTTTCCAATTTGTTAACCAAAGCTCCAGATCGCCTTTGTCATCATGAAGTTTAAGCTCAACATAAGCCTCAATCCCGTCGAGCCCCCAGAGCGGCTTCTCTATTCCTGCATGCGGTGTTTTATAGTCATGCTTATGTGAATGACTCTGACCGTCTGCATGGGTATGTGGATGATCATGATTGCTACCAGCTGAAACAAAACTAGTCTGAACTGCAAGAATGGTAAAAAGCACGGTGCTATGTAGGTTTTTCATGATTTTCGTGAGCCTTGTGAAATAAGTCGCCTGGAGCGTCCAGCGATTAGCAGGAGATTTTCAACCTTTAAGGATGAAGCGAAGCTGAATAAATCCACTTAAGCGACTGGCACCTACAATCAGCACGTTTCGCTTCATATGATTATCCCTGATGTGCCAAAGAGCTCTGCATCATGTTATGAGGATACATAATCAGTCTGATACTCTTCGGTCGGCTCGAAGGACTGAACAATATCTATATTTACACCGTTAGGGTCCTGGAGACAGAAATGACGTTGCCCCCAATCCTCGGAGCGCAGCTCAAGCACAATATTTAGTGATTTAGATTTTGCTTCATTGAAAGCCGCATCTGCGTCTGTAACTTCCAAGCTAAAAATAACACCTTCACCACTGTATGGTTTTTGGAATATTGGAGGCTGGGTAGGTTGATCAGGCAATAGGAATCCTACCTGAACTCCCGATTTTGAAATCAAGTGGATATACCAATCACCCGCAAAGATAACGTCAAAGCCAAGATTCTCTGTATAGAATGACTTGGCTGCATCTAGGTTCTCAACCGTAAATACAGGAAATGAGCTTATTGGTTCGATCATGTGCAACTCCATTTTCAGCTAACATCAACATTTGAAACTGGATTGAAGATAAGGGTTCCAGGGTTCTATGCCCTTTATATCCTCTCTTAATGGATATTCATCCCTTCTTTCCAGCCTAAGTCCCACTCTTTTGCTAAAGAGGGTTCTATACCAGAATATGGATTCGAAGCTCTAAGTTTCCCCTCTTTACCAGCAGAATACCCCTCTCGCCATGCTTTACCTAGTTCGGCTCTACTCATCATTTACTATCCCTGTTTAAAGATGTTTTTTGTGCTAGTTAAAGGGCTCTAACCCTCTAACGCCTAGCAGCCGCTCATTAATAGGGCGGCTTGTTTTACTTGTTATATATTGAATCATTGTGATTCATTTTCATCTCGCACTGTTACAGTTAAATTGCCAGCTGAATCGGTTGCTACATTGAATATGATGGGCTTACAGCACACTTGGCAGTCTTCAATATATTCGTCCCCGACTTCCTGTATATCTATAAGTACGTCAATTGCTTCGCCGCAATAGGGGCATAAGACTGTGTGTTCTTCTAGTGACTCCATTAGCTTTCGTTCTGCCTCGTGCTCATAACGCCAAGGCAATTGGACCTCCAAAAGCGTGATTCGCTTACGCAACCACGCTTTTTCGGCTAATTGACCGCCTTGTTATGGTTTATACGACGGTAGAAACCTCTAAAAATGCACTTTGATTGGGTCGTTTGGGCACCCCAGCACGTGAATATCTGCTTCTAAGTCGTAGTTTTCAAAAGAAGCAAACTCTTTTTGGGCTTGTTTTAAGGTAATCGCCGCAACTTTATCAGTTTGCTTGATAAGCTTGTTTTTCATGTTTTCCATCCCTGTGTCTGCACTCGCATATATTAGAGATAGGCATTCAGGTAAATAGTATTCCTCGAACACGGATTCTGCTCTGTAATTTATATCCGGAAGTCGATCCAAATCGCTGTCAACTATAACTCCATATGTGCGCTCTTTCGAAAAGCCATCACTTTTTTCTAGCGCCTCAATAAATCGAAACCAGCCATATCTTTCTGGATTGAACTTGTCATTTGTCAAAAAGACAAGGCGGGGCCATTGGAGAATACTTATTGACTCTCCTTTTTTAAGTTCACCACTACTATCGATATCTTGCTCGATACTCAAGCAGGCCGTAACACATATGAGATTCTCGCCAAATTTTTCATGGCTTGTATCGATCGCCAAATATCGATCATACACAGTCTCCTTGGGTGTAAAACTGACAGTTCCACCAGGATGATTCGTTTCACGCAATATCTTAGGTTGTTTTCCTTCTCGGGTGTAACCTGCCCCAATACTTATCTGATTTTTACTTGAAAGTTCTCCAGAAGAATTCCGAAACTCTAAAGTCTCTTCAGCTTTGTTCCAGGCGATTTCTGTGTTTTCCTTGAGGATAACCTTATAAATTAACTGCCGATCTTTCATCGTGTAATACCATAACGCCCAAGCCTGTAGGGCGACTTTTGATGTTTTTTGTTATGTTTTAAGGTTGGCATGACGGCAATAACTCCAAAACTAGTATGCTTGCAACCAAACAAAGAATTGCAATTCCAGCATAGGCTTTCCATTTCCTGCCTTTTTCATTCAAATAACGATTTGTTACTAATGGATGAAGTGGTCCCAGTATTTCTAAAAGAACCCATTTACCTTTCTCTGGTTTTGTTTCATTTGAGAAAACAACAAAACCTGTAACGATGACTACAAGGATTGATAAAACAAAACCTACCGTAAAAACTTGCTCTATCAATGGATCACAATTAAAAGCCAACATAGTAAGGACCTAAAGAAACATAACGCTTACAGCAGTTGAGCGCATTGCGCGTCAACTGCCTGTTTTTGTTAAATTTTTTACCTGTTTCACTGCTAAAACAATGGACGCCATAACAGCAGAAATTTCTAAAACTATAAAATTCCATGTTTCGAGCCAGTCTCCAAATTCTAGCAGTGTAATATTGCAGCTATCCAGACGACTTACGCACTCTGCGCTAATTGAGTGAGGTATGACCCACACCTCAATGAATAAAGTTGCCAACCACGAAAGAGAGATTGCCACCAGCAGACAAAAATAGCTCTTTAATAAGCCTAGGAAACCTGATCTAACCTTTGCGGAGGCGATCCCCAAGTAACACCCCAGTCCAACAAGAAAAGGCCAACCATATAAACAAAGTAAGATTGAAACTGGCATCTAACCATCCCTGGACATTTAACAGCTAAATATATGACAGATTGACGCAATTAATTACGACAATTTGACATATATCTCCGTAGAGAAAAATTAAGAGAGAGCTTTAGGTATTTGAAATTCATAAGCTTTCCTTGCCTGAGGTTTTCTCCTTCATGGAGAAAATTACACTTTTGTCCTGCTATCCTTGCACAACCCATTCACAGATAAAATGCTGGATAAAAAAACAGCATAAGGATGTACTATGTCTTCTCCCTTTATGCAGGCTATTCGTGAGCATCTTCGAGCCCGTCATTACAGCAAGCGTACAGAGCAAACATACATATATTGGATTTTAGGATATATCCGCTTCCACAACCGAGCTCACCCAAGCAATCTATCGGCTGACCATATTGTTCAATACCTCGAGCATTTAGCAATTACTCAGAAAGTTACCCCTTCGACTCAGAAGACCGCTTTAAACGCATTGATGTATTTGTATAAGAGGTTTCTTAACTGGGATCAGGCGTTGCTTGAATTGGGTGATTTTCATCGCGCGAAGACTCCTAAGAAAATTCCGGTTGTCCTTAGTAAAGAGGAAATCAAATCAGTGTTTGCCCTGCTTCAGGGTGAATACCTATCTTGCGAAAATATGATGTATGGATCTGGCCTTCGCGTAATGGAAGTATGTCGCCTCAGGGTTAAGGATATAGATTTTGAAAGACTGACTGTTGCAGTAAATGACGGCAAAGGCAGAAAAAACAGGATCACTACATTGTCCGAGTCTTGTGTGGCTGATCTTAGAAGGCAGCTAGATATATGCAGGGCTTATTTTCAGGAAGATAATCAAGCAGAGCGATGGGATGGAGTATATCTGCCTTATGCACTGGCAAAGAAATACCCTAATGCCCCTTTTGAATTTTCATGGCAATACCTATTCCCTGCCCGACAGCGTACGCTTGATAATCGTGAGGGAAAAGTTAGGCGTCACCATATCTATGACCGCACCCTTCAGCGAGCGGTGAAAAAGGCGGCATTAGAGGCAGGAATAAACAAACCGGCCACTTGCCATAGCTTTCGGCATAGCTTTGCAACTCACCTATTAGAGCGAGGCGCAGACATTAGAACTGTTCAAGAGCAGCTGGGACATTCTGATGTGCAAACTACGGAGATCTATACCCATGTTCTCAATCGGGGAGGACATGCAGTTAAAAGCCCACTTGAGGATTTATAAACATAAAAAAAACACGCCCGAAAGCGTGTTTTTTATGTAAGACAGGCTTTAGATCAGATCTCTGTTTTGCCGCCCATGTAAGGCTGCAGTGCTTCCGGCACCTGAATCTTACCGTCAGCAGTCTGGTAGTTTTCCATTACTGCTAGCAGTGTACGGCCTACCGCCAGGCCTGAGCCGTTCAGTGTGTGAACCAGTTCTGGCTTGCCGGTTTCTGGGTTTCTCCAGCGAGCTTTCAAGCGGCGCGCCTGGAAGTCGGTCATGTTGGAGATAGAAGAGATCTCACGGTATTTATCCTGGCCTGGCAACCACACTTCGATATCGTAGGTTTTTGCTGAGCTGAAGCCCAGATCGCCACCACACAGCGTTACTACACGGTATGGCAGGTTCAGTTTCTGCAGGATAGCTTCTGCATTGTTAGTCATCTGCTCCAGTGCATCCCAAGATTTAGAAGGCTCTACTACCTGAACCATCTCAACCTTTTCGAACTGGTGCTGACGAATCATGCCGCGAGTGTCTTTACCAGAGGAGCCTGCTTCAGAGCGGAAACAAGGCGTGTGTGCAGTAAATTTGATCGGTAGCTGGTCAGCTTCAACGATCTCGTCACGAACAACGTTAGTTACTGGCACTTCTGCAGTTGGGATCAGGTAATACTGGCGATCACCGAACGGTACTTTAAACAGGTCTTCACCGAATTTAGGTAGCTGACCCGTGCCACGCAGGCTGTCTTCGTTAACCATGTAAGGAACGTAAGCTTCCGTGTAGCCATGTTCTTCAGTCTGGACATCCAGCATAAGCTGGATCAGGGCACGGTGCATTTTAGCTAGCTTGCCAGTCATTACAGAGAAACGAGCGCCAGTTAACTTCGCCGCAGTTTCAAAGTCCAGCTCGCCACTGTTCTCACCCAGAGCAACATGGTCCTGTGGCTCAAAATCAAACACACGTGGCGTACCCCAGCGGCGTACTTCAACGTTATCTTCTTCGTCTGCACCTTCAGGGACTTCTTCGTGAGGAATGTTAGGTACGCCAGACAGCAGATCTTCCAGGTTGTCCTGTACTGATGAGAGCTCAGCTTTAGCTGCATCCAGCTTGCTACCCAAATCTGCAACTTCTGCCAGCAGAGGCTGAATATCTTCGCCTGCTGCTTTTGCTTTACCGATACCTTTGGAACGGGTGTTACGCTCGTTCTGCAGGTTCTCTGTATCGACCTGCAGTTGCTTACGCTGATTTTCCAGTTCTACGAACTGTTCAACTGGGAATTCAAAACCTTTTTTCTTTAGTAGCTGTGCAACTTCTTCAGGATTTGCACGAACAAATTTTGCGTCAAGCATGAGCTTTTAAAACACCTTATCTCAGATTAAATACCAAGGATTAAAACAAGCGTGTGATCCACAGGCCGCCGTAAAGCGCGACCAGACATAAAAGGACGCTTAATAATATATAAATCGCTGCCGACATAACATGCCCTTCTTGCAGCATTGCGATAGTTTCCATCGAAAAAGTGGAAAAAGTGGTGAATGCACCCATAAATCCAACCATTAGAAGTGGCCGCATCTCTGGGCTAAGTTTGGATTTCTCAAGAATCAGTACAAAGCAGACACCCATCAGGAAAGAACCAAGTACGTTACAAGTCAGCGTGCCATAAGGAATTTTGTAAGCAGCATTGTTCAGCAAGCCACTCATCCAATAGCGACCCATGGCTCCTAAAGCACCTCCAATGGCAATTGCGATCAGATGTTGCATGCTAGCACTTTCCCTTTTCTAGGACTTATCGTCAGCGTATCGGCGCTGTGGACTTTGCATATCCAGATTCTTTAGATGGCGAAGCTTTTCGCCAATTTTTAGTTCCAAGCCTCTGCTTTCCGGATGGTACCACTGTTGTTCTGCAATTTCCGGTGGAAGATAACATTCCCCTGCGGCGTAGGCATCTGGTTCGTTATGAGCATAACGGTATTCATCGCCATAGCCCATCTCTTTCATAAGGCTGGTCGGCGCATTCCTTAAATGTACGGGTACTTCATAGCTGGGCTGAGCTTTAACGTCAGCCATGCATTGATTAAATGCCTGATACAGCGCATTACTTTTAGGTGCACTAGCACAATACACAGCAGCTTGAGCTATCGCGCGCTCACCTTCTGCTGGTCCTACGCGTTCAAATGCGTCCCAGGCAGACAGTGCAACCTGCATCGCTCGCGGATCAGCGTTGCCAATATCTTCCGATGCGATAGCGACAAGCCTGCGCGCCACATAAAGCGGATCGCAACCGCCGTCTAACATTCGGCAATACCAGTACAGCGCACCATCGGGAGATGAGCCACGAACCGATTTATGAAAAGCAGAGATCATGTCATAGAAAAGATCACCCTGCTTATCGTAGCGACGGCCACTAGAGCGCAGTACTTCTTCTAGGACCTGTTCATTAATCAGCTCGTTGCCGTCGGCTTGCTTTTCGGCAAGATCGGCTGCTATCTCAAGCAGGTTTAAGGAGCGGCGGGCGTCACCATCTGCAGCCTGAGCCAATCGGTTTAACATCTCGTCAGAGATATTTAGCTGTCGATCTCCTAACCCTTTTTCAGAATCATTTAAGGCCCGTTGTAGCACTTCCAGAATGTCGCTTTCATCAAGCGAACGAAGCAGATAAACACGGGCGCGGGAAAGCAGTGCGTTGTTTAGCTCAAACGATGGGTTTTCTGTGGTCGCACCAACAAAAATGATGGTGCCATCTTCAATATAGGGTAGAAATGCATCCTGCTGGGATTTGTTAAAGCGGTGTACCTCATCAACAAATAAGATGGTTTTACGACCGCTCTGCGCTGAATGTTGTTTCGCTTGCTCAACTGCTACCCGTATATCCTTAACACCGGAAAGTACGGCAGACAACGTGATGAAATGCGCATCCACATGATGAGCTATCAGCTTGGCTAGTGTGGTTTTACCTACACCGGGAGGTCCCCAGAAAATCATTGAGTGAGCAGAACCCTGCTCGAGTGCGGTACGAAGTGGTTTCCCCTCACCCAGAAGATGGGTTTGACCATAGTATTCTGCTAACGACAATGGCCGCATTTTCGCGGCCAAAGGTTCATATGCAGGAGCTTGGGAAAACAGATCCACCTTAACCCTCAATATCCACTATCAGATCAGCATCTGCAGGAACTCTGAAATAGAACGTTTCTGCATCTAGCCCCGGATTCAGTTGTTGTTCGTAGAAAACTACCGATGTTCTCTGTCCGAGCGCATCTTCCAGCATCAGTTCTGAAATCACGTTATCCGCAAATGCTAAACGGATCTGGCTGAAACTATGCTGTTCAGTGATGGGGGTTAGATCAAAGATCTGCTCTGAGCCTGTATCTTCAACCAAACGAATTTTGTAAGTTTTCTGCAGCTGCCCAATCTGGCCGTTCAGAATCAGGGCTGGTGCACTGCCCTGCTGAGAATCAGCAGCTCTCTGTGTTACCTGCTCTAGATCAGGGTCGTAGATCCAGATGTATTTGCCATCCGAAACAATCTCTTGCGGAAATGGCATCTGCGTTTCCCAACGGAAACGATTAGGCTTTGCTAATTGTAATGTGCCTTCTGTTTTCTGTGCTTCACGGCCATTGTCAGCCAGTGTTACTTGCTGAAATTTTGTTGAAAACTGCTCGTATCCCTGTAGTAACTGTTCCAGCTTTTTCGCACCTGTTTCAGCAGATGCGACCGCTGAAAGTGTTAACAAGATCACGCCGAATAGAGCTTTGAATGATGAAAGAACCTTATCCATTAATTACATCTCTCCGTTGGCATTTGGTGCCAGTACTTCCCGCTGCCCATTGCTACCTGCCGGGCTGACCACTCCTGCCATTTCCATCGCTTCTACCATTCGCGCTGCGCGGTTGTAACCAATTTTTAGTTTGCGCTGCACGCTGGATATCGATGCTTTGCGGGTTTCCAGTACAAATGCCACTGCTTCGTCATAGAGTGGGTCTTGCTCATCATCGAACAGTGAACCTGAACCTCCGCCGTCTGAAAGAGTTTCTCCTTCAGTTATTTCGGTGATGTAGTCTGGTGTGCCTAGTTTCTTCCACGCTTCAACAACCCTGTGAACCTCATCATCGCTCACAAATGCGCCATGAACACGGTTCGGCAAGCTTGTGCCAGCTGGCAGATAGAGCATGTCACCCCAGCCCAGCAGATGCTCAGCACCGGATTGATCCAGAATAGTTCGTGAGTCGATACGGGACGAAACCTGGAATGCGATACGGGTTGGGATGTTGGCCTTGATTAGGCCTGTGATGACATCAACCGATGGTCGCTGTGTGGCCAGAATCAAATGTATCCCCGCAGCACGAGCTTTCTGGGCGATACGCGCAATCAATTCTTCTACTTTCTTGCCGACGATCATCATCATATCGGCAAACTCATCAATCACAACAACGATATATGGCAGCGGTTCCAGTTCCGGTGCAGGTGTACCAAAAGGCTCACCATGCTCTTCCGGATTCCAAAGTGGATCACGCAGAGGATCGCCATTCTTACGTGCTTCTTCGATCTTGTCGTTAAAGCCTGCAAGATTACGCACACCCATCTTAGCCATTAAACGATAGCGGCGCTCCATCTCCCCTACGCACCAGCGCAGTCCCGAGGCCGCGTCTTTCATATCCGTGATAACAGGAGTCAAAAGATGAGGAACACCTTCATAAATAGAAAGCTCCAGCATCTTAGGGTCAACCAGGATTAGTCGCACTTCGTCAGGTGTCGCTTTAAATAAAAGCGATAGTAGCATCGCATTCACACCTACCGACTTACCTGAACCCGTTGTGCCGGCAACCAACAAATGAGGCATTTTTGCCAGATTGGCTACAACAGGGTTACCAGCAATATCATTACCTAAACCGATAGTGATTTTTGAGGCGGCTGACAGGTATGGCTTGGAACTTAATACCTCGCTTAGATGAACAGTCAGGCGCGTTTCATTAGGAATCTCGATACCTACTACGGATTTGCCTGCAATGACCTCTACAACACGAACGCTGCTGACGGCCATGGAACGTGCAAGGTCTTTGGCCAAGTTGGTAATCTTACTGGCTTTGACGCCTGGTGCCGGCTGAATCTCAAATCGGGTAATTACAGGACCAGGGTTAACTTCTACTACCTCTGCTACTACGCCAAAGTCTTTAAGCTTGGCTTCTAGTAACCGAGACATCTGCTCCAATTCATCTGGAGAGTACCCAGTGTTTGTATTGAGTTCGGGAGGATCCAGAAGATCAAGTGGCGGTATAGATCGTTTAGGCTTACGCTTAGGTGCCTCTGCCGCTTCATCTAAGCCCAACTCAGTGTCCTGCATTGGCTTGTGAGTCTCGGAAAGCGGTACGATTTTGACCTGCGGTTTGTCCTGAGCAGTAGTTTTGGCATCAATGAATTCAGGAGCTGACGAAGGCTCGAAAGGCGCGATGTCAGCCGTTTTTGCTGCAACTGGCACCTCGGGCGCGGCTTTATGAATGACATTAGGTGTGGCTTCAGGGCTCGAGGTCTGTTCAGTTGAGCGCATCGAACTTATAACAGGAATCTCAGATAGTTTTTCTTCAAGCTCAGATTCAGGTACTGATTCAGCTGCAGGCTGAGAATAACTCTGTTCGACTTTGAGGGTGTTCTCTTCAGGGTTCTGGTCAAATAGTGAAGGTTCAACTTTATCTTTGACGAGTGGTGGTGCTTGTTCAGAAACACCTTCTTCCATTAGGTCGCGACGGAATGAGTCTTCGGCCTCTCTTAGTTGTTCCTCAGAAAGGTTAAGCGCTTCAACTTTCTTACCTTCAGGTAACACCTTCTGGCTACCGTCTACAACAGACTCGCCCATATATTCGAGTAGTCCAGCCCAGCCCATTTCTAATAGAAGAGTCAGGCCGAACAGAAGCAGAGTGAACAGTGCTACGGAGCTGCCTACAATGCTGAACCAGGAAACAGACCAGTCAGAGATAGCTTCGCCAACAATTCCACCACTGGTAAACGGGAATTCCATCGCAGAATTAGAGATATGTGTGGCACACAGAGAGCAAAAAGCGATTAGCAGGATAATGCTGCCGGTGGTGCGAAGAATAAAATAGGGTATGGCATCAATCACTTTATGTTCTTTATGAAACATAAAGCGAATAACGGGATATAGAACAAGCACTGGAACTAGATATGCGCCTAACCCCAATACAGAGATAAACAGATCAGCCAGCCAAGCACCTGCCGGTCCGGTAAAATTACTGACTTCAGGTTGATACCCCAAATGAGACCAGCCTGAGTCTTTGGGGTCGAATCCTAGTAGCGCTACAAATAAAAAAACACAGAGGGCAATCGTGATGATCAGGAAGGATTCACGACTAATTCTTGCCAATAACTGAGAAAAACTTAAACGCTGTCCGTTATCGGTCACACTCAAGGTTGGAGCTCCATCAAAATTTAACAAAAAAGCTGGGGCAACAATAACATAAATTACCTAAACGCTGTTGATGAGTTGCAAGGAATAATCCATAGTTAGCTAACAAAGATCGAATAACTGGATGTAACTTCATGTCGTTGTCTAATTTACATACAGAAACCAGTCGAGCGCTCACTTTTTCAATTGGTGATAGCCTCTTCGGCATTGATGTAAGCCACATACTCTCTTTCTCTGATAGTTACGGAGAAATCAAGTACGCAACTCAGAATGTGGAAGGATTTATTGGCTACCTGGACTTCAGAAACACGCTGGTAAGAGTATTTGAATGCGCAACGGCACTTTCGCAAAACAAAGAGCGAGATGAGTTACTGAAACTGGTTGGGGAAATTAAAACCTACCAACAAGCTCATATCGATTGGGTTAACGCCCTAGAACATTCGATTATGACTGACGAGCCATTCACAAAGCCACGTAACCCAAGAATGTGTGCTTTTGGTCAGTGGTTCTATAGTTTTGAAACCGATGATGAAGGCCTGCGTACGCTACTCGATAAAATCGAATTGCCGCACATGCATATCCATTCCCTTGCAGACAAGTTACTGGATATGACTGCTGCTGGCCACCGTGATCAGGCTGTCGAAGAGCTTCGGATCGAGAAGCAGACAACGCTGAAAAAGCTACTTCGAGTGCTCGATTACATTACCGACTATCTGAACAACAGCATTCATCCAATTGTCCTGCACCTTACTCAGGATGGCAGAACGCCTTGGTTCTCCCTTGTGCTGGACGATATCGGGGATATTATCGATTATTCCGCTGTTTCTATGGATAAAGTTAAGTCTATGGATCGAGCTGAACCTATTGAGGGTTATGTTCGTGACCCTTCCGGCATCAATTTCATGATGCTTTCTCTGAACAAGTTCTACAATCAGATCAACGATAAAGTGAATCTGGCGGGTTGATAAAGTAGCACCCGCCCCCATCTCTTTATAATCAATTTATTTAACGGATTTATTTTTTATTACCATGAGCGACGTACAACATCACAGCCTGATCATTCTAGGCAGCGGCCCTGCGGGCTACACAGCAGCTGTTTATGCTGCACGAGCTAACCTGAAACCGGTTGTTATTACAGGCATGCAGGCCGGTGGTCAGCTAACCACAACGACCGATGTAGATAACTGGCCGGGCGATGTTGATGGCGTTCAAGGCCCTGAGTTAATGCAGCGCATGCAGGCTCATGCAGAACGATTCGACACGGAGGTAATCTTCGATCATATCAATGAGACTGATCTGCAGAACCGCCCTTTCCGCCTGAAAGGTGATATGGGTGAGTACACATGTGACTCTTTGATTATTTCCACTGGTGCTTCAGCGCAGTACCTGGGTCTTCCATCTGAAGAAGCATTTGCCGGAAAAGGTGTATCTGCATGTGCGACTTGTGACGGTTTCTTCTACCGTGGCCAGAAAGTTGCGGTTGTTGGTGGTGGTAACACCGCTGTTGAGGAAGCGTTGTACCTTTCCAATATTGCAGAAGAAGTAACGCTGATCCATCGTCGTGACAGCCTGCGTTCTGAAAAGATCCTGCAGGATAAGATTCTGGAGCGTGCTGAAAACGGTAATATCAACATTATCTGGAACCACACGCTTGATGAAGTTCTGGGTGATGAAACTGGCGTAACGGGTGTTCGCCTAAAGAGCACTCAGGATGATTCCACCCAGGAACTGGATCTGGCGGGTGTATTTATCGCAATCGGTCACAAACCTAACACTGATATTTTCCAGGGCCAGCTTGAAATGAAAGATGGTTACCTGAAGATTCAGTCTGGTCTGGAAGGTAATGCTACTCAGACGAGTGTCGAAGGTGTCTTTGCTGCAGGCGATGTTTGCGATCATATTTATCGTCAGGCAATCACTTCAGCTGGCTTCGGCTGCATGGCTGCGCTTGATGCAGAGCGCTTCCTGGATGATCTGAATAAATAAATGTGAGGGCGGAGATCATCGCAAGATCTCCGCTTTTTTATGATCCCCTGGCTGCAATACAGTACAGAACCCTTCCCTCCTATTGACCATGCCCTGGATGACCCAAATGGCCTACTGGCTGCCGGCGGCGATCTTACTTCTACGCGCCTGATCTCTGCGTATCGTTCCGGAATTTTTCCTTGGTATAGTCCTGGCGAACCCATCCTTTGGTGGAGCCCTAATCCCCGTTGCGTAGTCAAACCAGATCAAATCCACATATCAAGAAGTATGCGTAAGCGTTTGAAAAAAAAGGATTACGCCGTTTGTTTTGATCGTAACTTTCCGGCTGTAATTGAGGCATGCTCATCCCCGCGGGATGATGATGGTGGTACCTGGATTACTGAAGAGATGAAGCAGTCATATTGTGACCTTCACAATAAAGGCATTGCCCACTCCGTTGAGGTTTATATTGATGGAGAGCTTGTGGGCGGCTTGTATGGTTTGGCGATGGGGAAACTATTTTTTGGCGAATCAATGTTTAGTCGCGCCAGAGATGCATCAAAAATCGCATTTATAAAAATGGTCGAACAGCTGCGAATCTGGGGCTATGCTTTAATAGACTGCCAAGTTAGTAATGACCACCTCTTCAGCTTAGGTGCCGAAGAGATTTCAAGATCTGAGTTTCAGAACTACTTAACTCTGTATCTAGATGAAGAAACAGAGCATAGCTGGCAGTTTGATGAGTAAAATATAGGTCAGGCAGGAATACAGTGACAAACCTCCGTACTCTACATTTTTACGCAACACCTGAGCACGATTGCAGTTACTTACCTGATAAAACTGCTAAAACGCTGTTTGTTGATCCGCATGCTGAGATCAGCCAGTCTGCTTACAGCCAGTTGTCTGACATGGGCTTTAGGCGTAGCGGTAAGCATATCTACCGCCCCCATTGCGAAGATTGCCAGGCTTGCATCTCGGTAAGAATTCCTCTTGCTATCTACAAAATGAGCAAGAGTCAAAAGCGAGTGATGAGTAAAAACAAAGACCTGACCGTAAAACGCTGCAAGCCATGTTTTACTCAGGAGTATTACACTTTGTACTCCCGCTATATCAATGAGCGCCACCAGGATGGAGATATGTACCCTCCAAGCCTGGATCAATTCACCTCATTTCTAGTTGAAGGTGAAGAACAGACTTACTTCTTTGAGTTCAGGGATCAGAATGACCAGCTGGTTGCGGTCAGTGTTGTTGATATGCTGGATCAAGGCTTATCCGCTATATACACTTTCTATGACCCGTCCCTCGACAAGCGCAGTCTAGGCACTTTCTGTATCCTTTGGCAGATAAAATACAGTATCGAGCAAGGCTATCAGTATCTTTATCTGGGCTACTGGGTAAAAAGCTGTCGCAAAATGAGCTACAAGATTGCTTTCAAGCCATTTGAGCTGCTGATTGATGGTCATTGGACGCTGATTCAGACCGATCGAAAATAAACATCAGCTAAAAGCAGATAAATCCCTCTAATGCTATATTTATCTTTGATATACATGGTTATTTCAGGCACAATACCGCGCAATTATACGGCCCAGATGTCTGGAGACCACAAATCAAGGTAAAGTATTAATGGCAAAAGAAGATAGCATTGAAATGGAAGGCACCGTAGTTGATACGTTGCCAAACACTATGTTCCGCGTTGAGCTGGAAAACGGTCACGTTGTAACAGCGCACATCTCCGGTAAGATGCGTAAGAACTACATCCGCATCCTGACTGGCGACAAAGTTAAGGTTGAGCTGACTCCTTACGATCTAAGCAAAGGTCGTATCGTTTACCGCGCGCGTTAATATTCGCTTCTTCTTCTGTTTTGCAGAAAGTAAAAAGGCAGCTAATCAGCTGCCTTTTTTGTTGCTTGGTTGGAGGCGTGTCCCACGCCGAATGATTATAGAGCTACCCCTCAGCAATGCTGCTCAGAGGTAGTCTTTCGCGGTGAGGGCACCGCTCATACTAATCAAACACAGCTATTCATCGGTTCAACCTGCAACTCACCGTCTTCATCAACAGTGATTGCAACTTCACCACCCTCTTCTGCCAGCTCCCCGAAAAGAATCATCTCTGCCAGAGGCTTTTTCAGTTTTTCCTGAATCAGGCGTTTCATTGGGCGCGCGCCCATCTGCTCATCATAGCCTTTTTCCGCAAACCAACCGCGAGCCGCTTCATCAAGGTGTAGTACCACATGCTTCTCGTCCAGCTGCACTTGCAGTTCTGCGATAAATTTATCAACAACACCTTTAATAATATCGACGGTGAGCGATTTGAACTGAATAATGCCATCGAGACGGTTACGGAATTCAGGAGTAAACATCTTACGAATAGCCGCCATGCCATCAGAAGCATGATCCTGTTTGGTGAAACCAATTGATGCGCGACTCATGTCCTCAGCACCAGCATTGGTGGTCATAACCAGGATCACATTTCGGAAATCAGCTTTACGACCATTGTTATCAGTCAATGTGCCGTTATCCATCACTTGAAGGAGTAGATTGAACACTTCAGGGTGTGCTTTTTCTATCTCATCAAGCAAGAGAACACAGTGAGGTGATTTAGTGATCGCTTCCGTCAGCAAACCGCCCTGATCGTATCCAACATAACCCGGAGGCGCACCGATAAGGCGTGAAACCGTATGACGTTCCATATACTCAGACATATCAAAACGAACCAGCTCAATCCCCATGATTCGCGCTAGCTGTGCTGTTACCTCAGTTTTACCGACACCGGTAGGTCCGGCAAACAGGAAACAGCCTACAGGCTTGTCAGGCTCTTTAAGGCCTGCTCGTGACAGCTTGATAGCTGAGGATAGCGTATCAATCGCCTCATCCTGACCCAATACAACCATTTTCAGGTTGCTGTCGAGCTTAGCCAGCTGCGTCTTATCGGATGCAGACACGCTTTTCGGTGGAATGCGAGCAATTTTGGCTACGATCGCCTCAATATCCGTGACCTCGATCTCTGATTTGCGCAGTTCTTGCGGAAGTAAGCGCTGATATGCGCCCGCTTCATCAATCACGTCTATTGCCTTGTCCGGCATATGCTTATCATTGATATAACGTCCAGCCAGTTCTGCTGCCGCTTTGAGTGATTCATCTTTGTATGTAATTTCATGATGCTCTTCAAAGCGCTGCTTCAGTCCTTTAAGGATAGAGTATGTATCCTCGATGCTTGGCTCTAAAACATCCACTTTCTGGAAGCGGCGTGCCAACGCACGGTCTTTTTCAAAGATGCCGCGAAACTCCTGGAAAGTTGTAGAGCCGATACAGCGAATCTGACCGGAGCTCAATAATGGTTTGAGCAGGTTTGATGCATCCATAGAGCCACCAGATGCAGCGCCTGCACCGATAATTGTATGGATCTCATCGATAAAGAGAATTGCGTGATCTTTGCCTTTAATTTCATTAAGTAGGCCTTTAAGGCGTTTCTCAAAGTCACCACGGTATTTGGTGCCGGCTAATAGCGCACCAAGATCCAGCGCATATACAACTGATTCGCTGATTATTTCAGGTACTTCGCCCTCAACAATCAGTTTTGCGAGGCCTTCAGCGATCGCTGTTTTACCTACACCTGCCTCACCTACTAGTAGAGGGTTGTTTTTGCGGCGACGGGAAAGAATCTGAACCACCCTTTCCACTTCGGAATCACGTCCAACCAAGGGATCAATACGCCCCTTTTCTGCTTCGACGTTTAAATTGATCGAATATTTGATCAGTGGGCTGTCATCGTTTTCTTCAGCAAGCCCCTCATTCTCGAGAGGTGTTTCTGAATGCTCATGCTCACTCTCTGAAATTTTACTAATTCCATGAGAAATGAAATTAACTGTGTCTATGCGTTCAATACCATGCTGCTGCAGGATATACACTGCCTGGCTTTCTTGTTCACTAAAGATGGCTACCAACACATTTGCGCCGGTAACTTCATTCTTTCCAGAGGATTGAACGTGAAATACTGCTCGCTGTAATACGCGTTGAAATCCAAGTGTGGGCTGCGTATCAAGATCAGGCAGTGTTTCAGATAATAGAGGAGTTGTTTCTTCTATAAACTCTATAAGGTTTTTACGAATACCGTCAAAATTCGCCCCACAAGCAGACAGGACCTCATGCGCCTCATAATTATCCAATAAGGCTAACAATAGGTGTTCGACAGTAATAAATTCATGTCTCTTTTCCTTTGCGGCCTGGAAAGCTGCACTGAGCGTGTCTTCGAGTTCTCGGTTTAACATAACGCTTCCTCTTCAGACTTTCTCGACTTCACATAGCAGTGGATGGTTATTATCTCTCGCATATTGATTAACTATAGCTGCTTTTGTCTCAGCCACATCACGAGTGAAAATTCCGCATACACCTTTACCTTGGGTATGGACAGCCAGCATAACCTGCGTAGCTTTTTCCTGATCCATACTAAAAAACATCATTAACACTGCCACTACAAAGTCCATCGGCGTGTAATCATCATTCATTAATACCACTCGATACATTGATGGTCGCTTAACTTCTGGCTCTGCTTCTTGAGTTGCAACGCCGTGATCATGCTCAAACTCATCACCATGATCTTCATTAGACATGTGGATAGAGTAACGTTCAAAATTAACACTCATTTAATTATCTTCTGGAATTTACTACAATTAACTAATGAACAGTGATTGTACACTTGTCACACTTTTAGTCTCAGGTGCTATAATCACACTTAGCAGGATAGGTAAGACCCTCGTTGTACCTGCATCATTGAGAACAACCTTTAGCCTCTATTCTAGCAGGTTAAGGGATGCGCGTTCAGGTTCGCAATCCAAATGTAGTACTGGAGACGGGAGTTAGTTATGCAGACAGGGAAAGTAAAGTGGTTTAATAATTCGAAGGGTTACGGGTTTATCCTGTCCGACGAACATGAAGAAGATCTCTTTGCTCATTATTCTGCGATTGACGTAGATGGTTATAAAAGCCTTAAGGCTGGGCAGTCTGTGGAATTTGATACGCAGCCGGGACCAAAAGGAACCCATGCAGTTCAGATAAAGCCGCTCGAAAAACAATAAAAACAGGAATAAACATTCAAGGACCGAAACTAATGCAGTAAGAACAAAAAACCAGCCAGCCAGCTGGTTTTTTTGTTTAAGTAACATTTTTTTGAATTAGGTGCGGAGCAGACCTGAATCTGCCCCGGCGAGAATAGCGAGCTACATCTGCTCTATGATCGCATCACCAAATTCCGAGCTAGATAGTAGCTCCGCTCCGTCCATTAAGCGCTCAAAATCATAAGTTACAGTTTTAGCGGCGATAGCTCCGTCCATACCTTTAATTATCAGATCTGCTGCTTCAATCCAGCCCATGTGACGCAACATCATCTCTGCGGACAGTATCAATGAGCCTGGGTTTACCATGTCTTTGCCTGCATATTTAGGTGCAGTGCCATGGGTTGCCTCAAAAATAGCAACGCTATCTGAAAGATTAGCCCCTGGAGCAATACCTATACCGCCAACTTCTGCTGCGAGAGCATCTGATAGGTAGTCACCATTCAAGTTGAGCGTGGCTACCACATCATACTCTGCAGGACGCAACAGTATCTGCTGTAACATCGCATCTGCGATCACATCTTTAACAATGATCTGTTTACCCGTGTTTGGGTTGTTGAAGGTCATCCACGGACCTCCATCGAGTAATTCAGCACCAAATTCTTCTTTTGCAAGCTCGTAGCCCCAATCTTTAAATGCTCCCTCTGTGAATTTCATGATGTTGCCCTTATGGACAAGGGTCATAGAATCACGATCATTATCAACACAGTACTGTAAGGCCTTGCGAACCAAACGCTTGGTGCCCTCCTCCGATACAGGTTTAACCCCGATACCACACATCTGATCAAATCGGATTTTGGTAACACCCATCTCCTCTTTGAGGAACTTAATCACTTTATCTGCCTCAGGGGTTCCCGCCTTCCACTCAACGCCAGCATAAATATCCTCAGAGTTTTCACGGTAGATAACCATGTCGACATCCTGCGGATTAATGACAGGACTGGGTACGCCTTTAAACCAACGCACAGGGCGCTGACATACATAAAGATCCAATTCTTGGCGTAAAGCTACATTAAGGGAGCGGATACCACCTCCTACAGGGGTGGTTAAGGGGCCTTTAATGCCTACAACAAACTCTTTAAAGGCTTCAAGTGTCTCGTCTGGTAGCCAGGTATCTTGATCATAAACCGAGGTTGCTTTCTCGCCCGCATAAACCTCCATCCATGAGATTTTTTTTGAGCCGCTATAAGCTTTTTCTACAGCAGCATTTACTACATTCAACATTGGCGGTGTAACATCGACACCAATGCCGTCGCCCTCGATATAAGGGATAATAGGATTGTCTGGAACATTAAGGGAAAAATCTTCGTTGACGCTGATCTTCTCACCAGCAGGAACAGTGATATTCTTGTATCCCATGTATAACTCCATCTACGCAGCAGAATGTTATTATTTTTATAGAAGAGCCTATGGACAGGCTTCTCAGTCAGTATAGAACAGCCTAAGCAAAGATGTAGCAAAACTACAAAGAGATTTAATGTCGAAAATTCTTTTATTTAACAAACCTTTTCAGGTACTTACCCAATTCACCAGTGATGATGGCAAAGCTACTTTGGCTGATTATATTGATCACCCAGGTTTTTATGCTGCGGGTAGATTGGACTACGACTCAGAAGGTTTGCTCATCCTTACTGATGAAGGCCCTCTTCAGCACTACTTGGCAAATCCTAAGTTTAAAATGGAGAAAACCTACTGGGCTCAAGTTGAGGGGGCTGTAACTGAAGAAGCATTGTCTGCTCTACGCAAAGGAGTAGAGCTTAAAGATGGCATGACTCGCCCAGCAAAAGCTCAATTGATTAATGAGCCAGATATCTGGGAGCGTAATCCTCCTATTAGGGAAAGAAAGAACATTCCTACAAGTTGGATAGAACTAAAAATCAGTGAAGGTAAAAACCGGCAAGTACGTCGTATGACGGCAGCCGTTGGTTTTCCAACTCTCAGGTTAATCAGATATGCGATTGGAGAGTGGACTATTGATCAGCTTCAGCAAGGGGAAAGTCAGCTACTGGATGTTCAGATCAATATACCAAAGAAGCCCTCTTCACCTTCAAGGCGGAGCACCAAACACTCGAACTCCTCCAACAGGCATAACTCTAGGCATAATTCTAGACATAGTGACTCGAGAGAGAAAACCCCTAGGGGGCGAACAAACAACCGCTAAGCGAGTGAATTTATACAAAGCATTGCTGTATATTTTCTAAAACTCTATGGAATACTGAGAAACAAGGATTCTTTTCATGGCGCAGGTAGGACCATTAATAGACACCCTTAAGCGGGAATTAAAGGCTCAAGGGAAAACTTACATAGATGTTGCCGAAGCGCTGGACCTCAGCGAGGCTTCTGTTAAGCGTCTGTTTGCAGAAAAGAACTTTACCCTACAGCGACTAGAAAGCATCTGCGACATGCTTAACCTAGAACTGTCTGAACTTGTCCAAAAGATGAGCAAGACTCAGCGACATCTAACTCAGCTTACCCGCGATCAGGAAAAAGAGATTGCAAATGACCTGATACTACTGCTGGTCACCGTCAGCGTTATCAGTGGAATGACTTATCAAGACATCCTTAATGTCTATGACATCCTTGAAACAGAGTGTGTGCAGAAACTTGCTAAGCTAGACCGACTAAAGATTATTGATCTGCTTCCCGGCAACCGGGTTAAGCTTCTGGTCGCTCCCAACTTTCACTGGCTACCCAACGGCCCTATACAGCAGTTTTTCCAACAGAAGGTCGAACAGGATTTCTTTAGCTCTCGCTTTGATAAATCTAATGAAAAACTGATAGTTACCAATGCCATTCTGACTGATAGCTCTAATGCTCGATTGCAGAAAAAGATGGAGCGTTTAGCAGCAGAATTTAATGAGCTTATGCAGGAAGACCATTCAGCACCCAATAACAAAAAACACGGTACGACCATGGTGCTGGCAATCCGCCAGTGGCAATACTCTTTATTTAAAAAAATCTCTAAGTAGTCCCGCACTCTTGGGGATGATCTTTGCCGAGTAAAACTAAGCCCTTGCCGCTCTATTGCCGCCTGTATATAACAAAACAACATTCTTTAATCAGATTCTGACCGCCTTACACAGCGCAACCAATTAAAAAAAGCCAAAAAAGCGGATGGCTTTTGAAATAGCGCCCCCAACACAAACGATTGGAATGATAACTGCATGATTTCTCGTATTACTTAGCCTGATGCCGCTTTTTTTATGGATGGGCAATTAGAACATTTCGAGCCATTTAGCATAAGGAAAATGCGATGCAGATATCATTATCAACAATTTTGCCTAATACCTCACCGGGAAAAATACATTCGCATAATGCCACGAGAGCGGAAGCTCAAGAACTGATACAGGAAGGGCTGGTTGGAGAATTTAGTACGGCCTTAAATGTTATCTCCGAAGAAACTATTGATGAGTTTCGCTTCACTCAATGGAGCGAGCAGGCAAACAGTCAGTGGTGGGCGTTAATGTCTGAAGGAGAAGCCGGTAAGGAAGCTGCTCAGCATTTACAGGAGATGGTTTCAACTCGTCGTAGCCATGCTTCAAATTATCTTGATGACTATTTTACCCTTTCGAATAAATTAGCCGAACTGCTACAAGATGACTATCCAGTTTCCGCTGAACTCGATCAACTACTTGATAATGTTGATGCAGGACGCGAACCGCATATAAATATGGACGGTAGCGAACTACCGAAATCAGACAAACTTAATCAATTTTGGCAGGAACACCAGTCTGAAATACTAGAGATGACTGCCCATTATGATCAGTTAAAAGCGATGCCTAATACCTTATCTGAGTGGTTAGATTCAGAGAAGGTGGAGCGTTCAAGCGAAGTAGATCGAATTATCGACAAACACCGTTATAGCGGCCTGAGTGGCTCTCACCAAACTTCTGCTGCACTTGCTGAAAGCGCCCAGACAAAATTAAACCGTTATGGTGATGGTGAAACCCTCTCGAGCGAAGGCTCCCTACCTGTTTTTAACGATCTCTTTTCACCCCATCAGGCTTGGGGTGGTGACCAATCAGCTACAACTGATTTAATGCAGAGATCGCTGGAAATGGCCCTGCGTATTGGTGATGCCCGATCTCTGAATCATGCTGTTGCCAGCAAAATGATGCATGATGAAAAGGCCGGATTGGTAACAGCCTATCAAACGCTATATCAGCCCATAGAGGCTGCATTTTATGAAAAACTGGCAGATCTCCAGCCGAATTTTAGTTTGCAGGATCTTTTGGAGAACATAAAACAAGAGCTTCCCGCAGGACAAAGTGGCGATTCATTACACCCTCAAGCAGATTTAATACAAGCATTTGCAGATACATATAAACAAAGCTTGGATGCTATTGCTGATAAACAGCATCAATTAGATAACTTTCCAAAAACGCGCTTTGAATGGCAAGAGATCGATAGTAACAGGCAACGTGTAGAGCAAGCCGTATACCTGCAGTATGGTATCGAGCCGTGGGAAACTGGCCCTAATGCACGCTTATTGCGTGAAAGTTTGTGGGAGCAAGGGTTATACAATTTTGAGGGCCAGAGTCGAGAAATCCAACAGCAGATGATTGATGAGGTTACACAGCGTGCAGAGCGGCTTGAAAGAAAGCTATTTGAATCTGTTCTTGGCCAACCATTACAAGGGCTAGATCTAAACGCCATTGTTGAAAACTTCAGATTCAATCGCCCTGCTGGCTCTTTGCAAGACGGAAGTATCCATCCAAGCCACGCCTCTCTTGAGCAGTTTCTGATATCTAATCAGGACGAGATTATCCGGTATATTGACTCTGCCTGGCTATTAGGCGAACAAGAAAACCTCGCTATGATTGATTACCAACACTGGATGACGAGTGATCGGGCAGAACAATATGCTGAAACGCTAGTTAGCCTTATCCAAGAGAGCCGCGAAGCGCTCAGTCTGGATGAGCTTTTTAAAGTATAAAAACTGTGTGCGCTAATCCGTACAGCCTAATTTAGGCGTTGTCCTGATTGGCGCCAACTACTTAAAGCGAGACTCCGGATGTATCACTATCTTAAGCATTCGTATCCAAAGCAACTATACCGACACTAACTGTCCCGAAAGTAAGTATGATTTAAGGGAGGGAGACAGCTTTGAGCGACGGCAATCAGGCAACTGCATTGCCTTTACTGGTAACTGTTACCTGCCCTTCTTTTATGAATGACAACTCAACCTCGGGATAGCTACGATTGTCACTTAAAAGATGGCTGTACTTATCAATTACGGCATCAATTTCGGCTTTAGTTGCAGCCTTTTCCATTTCCTGATGGTACGGCTCTAATTCCTTAAGCGCAGCAAGATGTGAAGCAAGTGCATTCACTGTACTAAGCTCCCTAGCTATAGCAGGCTCTTCTTTGAGCGCTTGCTTTAGCTGGTCTGCATAGGGGTAATCAGCAGGGAGAACTACCTGGCCTGCGTAATCGTAGCGAATGGTTTCAGGCGCTTCTGGAATATCATGCCGTGAGAGAAATTCAGGAAAGATTTTCGATAAATGATCCTGAAGTACTGAGACATTTTGAGTGTTGGGCAGAAGCACGCTATCAAGATCCAAAAGACTCGCCTCATGAGCAGGCTTAGGCTCGAAATAACTATCAAGATCATACTCTCTATCCCCACCCGCAGTACTTAAAGTATAAACAGAGTTTGACTCATTAAGGCGCTTAGCCTCTTCAGATACAGAGATATCTTTGCCGTTAACGCTCTCTGAGCGGCCAATAGTTGCCGCCTGAAGAGCCTCCTGTTGAGCCTTTTGCTCAGCGCCTGTAACGCCTGATAGCTGATTTTGAGTGTGATTCGCTTGGATATACATGCTTTTTACACCGTCCCTGATTGATCTTAGAAGTCATTGGTTTGCCGTCGTTTCTGTACAGCAAACTCTGGGCCAAGGCGTCCACTTTGCCAAGTATTGTATTTTGATACTTACGGCGCATTAATCTGAAACCTGATTCGAATTGATATCACTAGCTACATAAAAAAATCAGGCTTGGCCTTGTCGTTAAACGAGGACCACGTAATGAATCATATATTTAAAAAATCAAAACCTGCACCATTTATCTCTGCACTAACATTAGGCGCTTTTTTGGTGATAACTCCAGTAACAAATGCAGCAGGATTACTCAAACCAAATAATGCCAACTACTCAGAACTAAAAATAAAAGAACATCATGTAGATGTGGTTATTGAAGATATGTATGCAACAACCACAGTTGAGCAGGTTTTTCATAACCCCAACACAAGCGATCTGGAAGCCATCTATTCATTTCCCGTTCCAGAGAAAGCCGCAGTAGGCGAATTCAGCTACTGGATTGATGGTAATCCGGTTATCGGTGAAGTAGTTGAAAAAAAGCGTGCACGCCAGATCTACGAGCATGAAAAACAGCAGGGTAGAGAAACGGCTATTGTAGAGAAAGACGAGTATCGAACTTTTGATATCTCAGTCTTCCCAGTAAAAGCGAATCAGGACGTAAAGATCAAGCTGGTTTATCTGCAAAATACGCAGACGGATACAGGTATTGGCCGATACGTATATCCACTTGAGGATGGTGGAGTTGATGAGCAGAAATTGAGTTTCTGGAGTCGCAACGAAGTGGTCGAAGAGAAGTTTTCCTTTGATGTAAAACTTCGCACAAGCTACCCCGTGGATGGCTTGCGTCTACCACAACACCCCAATGCGACATTGCAGCAGTTGAATGAGCATGAGTGGAGCGCCTCACTGATCAATAACGCTGTAGCAACAAGCATCAGCGATGATGATATTACCTCACAGCAAACAAACGCAGGGACTCCAGTAGCAACAGAGAACCTTAAAGAAACGTCATTATCTTCAGCCACTGTCACTACCTTGGACAAAGATATTTTGCTTTATTGGAGGCATAAGCCAAACCTGCCCGCCAGTGTAGATATGCTTGCCCATAAGGAAGCCGACAGCAGTAAAGGAACCTTTAAATTAACACTGACACCAGGAAATGATCTTCCTGTTATCAATCAGGGCCGTGACTGGGTATTTGTTCTGGATATATCGGGCTCCATGCAGGGTAAATATGCCTCGCTCATCGAAGGTGTTCGCCAGGGGCTTGGGAAATTAAACCCTAATGATCGTTTCCGTATTGTGCTATTTAACAATCAGGCGCGAAGTTTAACGAACGGATATCTTCCAGCTGATCAGAACACGGTAGCGACCACTATACAAAAACTTGATCAGGTGCGCCCTGGTGGAGGCACTAACCTTTATGGAGGTTTAAAAACCGGTATTGATCAACTTGATTCAGACCGTAGTACTGCGGTGGTTCTGGTTACAGATGGTGTCGCTAACGTTGGTAATACGCAGAAGTCCCAGTTCCTCGATCTGCTAGAGAAACAAGATCTACGCTTATTTACCTTTGTTATGGGTAATAGTGCCAACCGCCCTCTTCTCGAAGAGATGACTCGCGTCTCAAATGGCTTCGCTATGTCTATATCCAACTCTGATGATATCGTCGGCCAGTTGATGTTGGCGCAAGGCAAGATGAGCCATGCCTCAATGCGAGATGTCAAAATCGAAATTGACGGTGTGCGTAGTAAAGAATTAGTTAAACCCCGTCTTGCCAATACCCTTTATCACGGTCAGCAGCTGACAGTATTTGGCCATTACTATAAACCAGGTGAAGCAGAAGTACGCTTAAGCGGCACAGTTAACGGCCAGAAGAAAATCTATAAGACACGATTCACATTACCGGAAACAGCTACTGATAATCCGGAACTGGAGCGCCTTTGGGCCTTTGCTGCCATCGAGGAGCTACAGGCAGAGATTGATTATCTGGGCTCAGATCAAGATGCAGAACAGGCTATAGTCGATACTGCTGTTGAGTATGGATTGGTCACAGATTACACCTCCATGATCGTGCTACGTGATGAAGTGTTTAAGGCAATGAATATTGAGCGTAACAACCATAAGCGAGTGGAGAAGGAGCAGAAAGCACGAGAGGTTCGAGCAAATCAGCCCATTACAGCTCAGCAGAACCGAGTAGACAAACAGCAGCCTATGTTTGTTGATCAGTCCGCTGCTAAACCTAACCAAAGCCAACAGCGTGCAACTGTATCCCCTTCCCGCTCAGGTTCCGGTGGTGGTGCTGTATCTCCATGGTTAGTAATTATGATTGCAGCAAGCATTGCGCTAATTCAACTGCGTCGCTTTAAAACTACTGATCGGGACTAACCTCATGTCAGTATCGACTTCAGAAAATTCATCCATCGCCCTTTTGGGCGGTGGATCTGATTATAAAATTCCGCGAATTACACTCAGTATTAGCGGCTTGGTTTTGCTGTTTACGGTATCTGCTCTCGAAATACCATCTCTGCTGAACCTGTTGAGTTTTAATTATGAGGCTATTTTAGACCGAGGTGAGTACTGGAGGCTGATTACTGGGCATCTAACACACAGCTCATGGGATCATCTTTTCTGGGATTGGATTACCTTCACAGCTGCAGGTTGTTATCTGGAATACCATAGCCGAAAAATACTCCTTACTGGCCTGCTAGTCTGCACGAGTGCTCTGAACCTGTTTTTACTATCCCCATTATCTGATATCGCTGCATATACAGGTATCTCGGGTACTGTATACACCCTGATCACACTCACAGCTTTTCTTTGGGCGCGATTGAATAAACAGAGATATGGTCAGTTAATAGCGTATCTACCTTTGGTTCTAATCGTTGGAAAAACAGCTCTAGAGCTGCTGAGCGGAACGGCTGTATTTATGAATGATGGCTGGCAAGTTTATTACCCTGCGCATCTGGTTGGCTTGTTCACCGCTTTTGTTATTTACTTTTCTATGCGGCCCGGAAAAGACTGATAGAGTTATGAAAATCGAAGGGAGCCTGCCCGCAAGTGGTGACTATTGCTGCACACTAAAAAAGGCGGTTATTAAACCGCCTTTTTTATCAGCCAAGTATATATGAATAGATTAACTATCATTATTGGCGAGGAAGAACCATGTATCCAGAACGGAGTCTGGATTCAGGGATACGGTGCTAATCCCCTGCTCCATCAGCCAACGCGCCAGATCCGGGTGGTCAGAAGGCCCCTGACCACAGATACCAACATACTTGCCCTGCGCTTTACACGCACTGATTGCCATTGAAAGCAGCTTCTTAACTGCACCATCACGTTCATCAAATAAATGAGCAATAACGCCGGAGTCACGATCCAGACCTAATGTCAGCTGTGTGAGGTCATTGGAACCGATGGAGAAACCATCAAAGTGCTCTAGGAACTCATCAGCTAGCAGTGCGTTAGACGGGATTTCACACATCATAATGACACGTAAATCATTCTCTCCACGCTTAAGGCCATTGGCAGCAAGAAGATCCACAACCTGCTTAGCTTCACCCGGAGTACGAACGAACGGAATCATGATCTCAACATTAGTTAACATCATCTCGTCACGAACACGTTTAAGCGCACGACACTCTAATTCGAAGCAGTCTCGGAAATTCTCAGAGATATAACGCGCAGCACCACGGAAGCCCAGCATTGGGTTTTCTTCGCTTGGCTCGAACATGTCGCCACCGATCAGATGGCCGTACTCGTTCGACTTAAAGTCTGACATGCGCACAATTACTTTTTTCGGATAGAACGCTGCCGCGAGAGTTGAGATACCTTCAACCAAACGATCTACATAGAAATCGACCGGGTTATCATAACCGGCGATACGACGAGAGATAGTCTGCTGTAATGCAGGCGGCTGGCTATCAAAGTTGATCAGTGCCTTAGGGTGAACGCCGATCATGCGATTGATAATAAATTCAAGACGGGCCAGGCCAACACCAGCATTAGGTAGAGCCTGAAAATCAAAAGCTCTATCCGGGTTGCCAACGTTCATCATGATATCGAAAGGCAGATCCGGCATCTGTTCGACACTGTTGGACTGGTGTTCGTAATCAAGCTTGCCTGCATAAACGCGGCCAGTATCACCTTCCGCACAAGAAACAGTGACTAACTGACCATTCACAAACTGATCGGTAGCATCGCCACAGCCTACAATCGCAGGAATACCCAGTTCACGTGCAATGATAGCCGCGTGACAAGTTCGGCCACCACGGTTAGTGACTATTGCTGCCGCACGCTTCATAACCGGCTCCCAGTCTGGGTCGGTCATATCGGTAACCAAGACTTCACCCGGTTGTACAACATCCATTTCGCTGATGTCTTTAACAATGCGAACGTGACCAGAGCCGATCTTATGACCGATAGAGCGGCCTTCGACCAGAACTTCACTGGTTTCTTTTAGTAGATAACGTTCGATAACCGCCTGATTGCTACGGCTCTTAACTGTTTCTGGGCGGGCCTGTACTACAAACAATTCGCCAGTATCACCATCTTTAGCCCACTCGATATCCATTGGGCGGCCGTAATGCGCCTCAATTTCCAGTGCGATTTTCGCTAGCTGCTGCACATCGGCATCGTTAATAGAGAACTGGTTGCGCTCTTCCTGATCAACTTGCACGGTATCAACTGGATTAGCAGAACCTTCTGGTGCGTAAACCATCTTAATTGCTTTAGAGCCAATGGTTTTGCGAATAATCGCAGGAGCCCCCATTTTTAGGGTTGGTTTATAAACGTAAAACTCGTCAGGGTTTACTGCACCCTGCACAACGGTTTCACCTAAACCATAAGAAGAGGTGATAAACACCACATGGTTAAAACCGGATTCGGTATCTAGTGTAAACATAACGCCCGACGAACCGGTCTCACTCCGAACCATGCGCTGAATGCCCGCAGACAGAGCAACTTCATGATGCTCAAAGCCGTGGTGAACACGGTAAGAGATCGCACGGTCGTTATACAAAGAGGCAAACACCTCTTTAATAGAGTGTTTTACATTGGCGAGCCCGCGAACATTCAGGAAAGTTTCTTGCTGGCCAGCAAATGAGGCATCAGGAAGGTCTTCAGCAGTTGCCGAGGAACGGACAGCAACGGCCAGGTTTTCATTGCCCTCAGACATCTCTTTCCAGGCCGTATCGATAGCCTGGTCAAGTTGCGGCTGAAACTCTGCATCCATGATCCAGCCACGGATAGTCATGCCCGCATCCTTCAGAGCCTGAATATCATTGGTATCCAGCTGATGCAGTTTTTCATTAATCTGTGCTTCCAAACCACCATGTTCCAGGAAACCCCTGAAAGCATCTGCGGTTGTTGCAAAACCGTTTGGCACCTTAACATTGGCACCAGTTAATTCTTGTAACATTTCACCCAGAGAAGCGTTTTTACCACCCACCTTCTCTACATCACCCATGCCAACCTGGTCCAGGCGTAACACATAGTTTTGCAACGCTATATCTCCTCTACTCAGATAGTGCGAATACTGTGTTCTTATATGTTTTTTAGCGCAATAGAATCTTACTGTAGTACGTTTTAAAAATCCTTACCGAAATCCGCCAATCCCACCTATTTACGTGAGAATTGCATGACCTGGCTCTATTTCAGTACAAATTTATAGTCTTTCTTCTGGTATAGTGCGCAGATTATCTTCAGCTGTACTTGTAAACACACAATGAAACGCACTGCATTCTTTATTTCTGATGGTACCGGACTAACTTCTGAGGCCCTGGGGCATAGTCTTCTGGCTCAGTTTGATAGTATTGAATTCGAACAGATTACGCTGCCATATGTGGACAGTATCGAAAAGGCTCATGAGGCTGTACATCGAATCAATCAGGCAGCAGAGAAAGACGGCGAACGGCCGCTGATCTTTGATACCGTCGTAAACGAAGAGATTCGCAATATTATCGCTCAATCCAATGCCTTCAAAACTGATGTATTTTCCAGTTTCCTCAAGCCACTGGAAAGCGAGCTCAATTCTCACTCCAATTACTCCGTCGGTAAGTCACACGGTATTGTCGAGCGTACTCGCTATAAAGAGCGGATCGATTCCGTAAATTTCGCGATCGATAACGATGACGGCGCTCGTACACGTCAATACAAAAATGCTGACATTATTCTGGTGGGCGTCTCTCGCTGTGGTAAGACACCTACCTGCCTATATATGGCGATGCAATTTGGTATCCGAGCGGCTAACTACCCTCTTACTGAAGAGGATATGGAATTCAATAAACTTCCCGATGTGCTGGCAGAATTTAAACACAAGCTGTATGGCCTTACGATTGACCCATTCCAGCTATCTGCAATTCGTCATGAACGACGTGCCAACAGTCGCTACTCCTCACTCGATCAATGTGATTTTGAGGTTCGCGAAGTGGAGAGGCTGTTTAAAAAACTGAATATCCCTTCCATCAACACAACAAACTTCTCCATCGAAGAGATCTCCACTCGGATCATGGCACACGCAGGACTTGAGCGGAGAATGAACTAAAATCCTAAATAACGAGCAGATAAACCTGCCTGCCCGGATAAATTCACAAAAGGAAAAGCGATGTTAAGCCTATTTAAAAGCCCACTGCGCGTACTGTGTCTAATGCTGCTTTTTCCCTCATTAAGTTTTGCTGACGCAATTGGCAAGGTGGTTCTAGTCAAAGGAAGCCCCCTTGTCGTCCGGGAGCAACAGCACCTGTTTATTAAACGTAACGACAAGCTCTTTCAAAACGACACTGTAATCACGCCGGTGGGAAGCCGCATCCTGATAAAGTTCAACGACAAGACAACCCTTTCACTGGCCGAAAATACCGAGTTCGAACTATCTAAGTATGAGTTTGGTAAAACTAAATCCGATGTCAGTTTCAAAATGCTCAAAGGAGCCTTTCGTACCCTAACCGGCAAAATTGGTAAGCAAGAAAATCCTAAGTTCGAGATCCATACGCCAATCGCTACTATAGGTGTGCGTGGCACTGAATTTTGGGGAGGTATGATCTTCTCTGATGCGCTTGATGTAACAATGCTAAGCGGAAAAGGCGTTTATGTAGAAAATGAGCTGGGACGGGTTGAGCTGACTGAAGCTACAGATGGCACCATGGTTAAGCCTGGAATGGCTCCATCCACTGTAAAGAAATGGAGTCAGGATAAATTAATCAAAGCTGCAGCAGCGACAGAAGTGAAGAAAAAGGCTCAAGGATCCAGTTCATTTGATTACTGAGTAAAAAAAAGGCACCGATCTGCGATCGATGCCTTAAGGAGCTTAGTGTAGGTATCTAAAACGATACGGGTATATACTTATATAACTAAGAGAAATATGGAATTCCAACTTAGTATCATTGCAATTTGTAGGGGAATTAATTTATCCCCTGATTATCACTAGAAAACCAGCCCCTATTATTAAGCAGCTCTATGTGATGACGGTTAAGCTCAGTCATCACTTTGTTGCGGTATAAATCGGTAGCACTGCATTCAGCTTCTCTTTTCTTAAGCACTTGCCAACTGGACAGGCTCTGTTCCGTATACAGCTTATGGATAAAATCCATTGAGAAATTCTGACTGTCGCTAAACGCAGTCATATCAATGCAGCCTTTCAGTAACAAGACCATATCCCCTACACTGTAATCAGCTTTCTGCTCTGCAAACTTGAACATAAATTCAGCATGAGATTCAGAAAAGCACAAAGGCATATCAACGCTACCCTGCTTGTGGTTTGCTAGCTGAAAACTCCCTTCTGAATTTTCAACGGCCAGCATATAGACTTCAATCAACATAGTTCTTCACCTTCCCCTTAATAACGGAACTGTCCAACAAGAGCCTTAAGGCTTTCAGCCAGGTCTGCCAGTCCATCAGTCGATTGGTTAATACGAGCAGAAGCATCATTAGTTTCTATGGCTTGCTGATTGATCGATTGAATATTTTTGTTGATGTTTTCCGCTAAAGCGCTCTGCTGGGTTGCCGCACTCGCTATCTGAGTGTTCATATCATTGATGGTGTAAGCCGATTGAGTTATTTCATTCAGAGAGCCGCCTGCCTGCTCTGCCTGAGTTACGCTGTTAGTTGCTATATCCAATGTACTGTTAACCGAGATAACAGCAGCTGATGCCGCCTGTTGTAATTCTCCTATAACGTCCTGAATTTCAGTCGTCGCTCTCTGCGTATTACTTGCCAGAGTTCTCACCTCATCAGCAACAACTGCGAAGCCTCGGCCTTTATCACCCGCTCGGGCAGCTTCTATGGCAGCATTCAATGCCAGTAGATTGGTCTGTTCTGCTATGTCATCTATCACGCTAAGAACACTGCCAATGCGCTGGCTGTCTTGCGATAGTTTCTCCATCGCCTGACTCGTATTTTCCAGCTGCTGTACCTGATTGTGTATGGCGCTGATCATCTGCCCGACCTCTTGTCGACCGTCCTGAGAGGACTGATCAGCTATACTTGCTGCATCAGCTGCAGAAGATGCGCTCTGTGCAATTTCATTGGTGCTGAATGCCATCTCTTTTATCGCCATAACCGCCTGCTCAGTCTGCTGCTGTTGCTGGACGATCGCATCATTGGTTTCTGCACTAATGTTTTTCAGTTCAATCGCAGCGGTACCCAGCTCATTCACCGCACCGGACACGCCTTGAATGGTATCTCTGATCTTGCTCACAAAATGGTTAAAGCCGACGGATATTTTGTGTAGCTCTGCTGCGCCGTTTTCTGGAAGAGATACATTCAAGTCACCTTCCCCAGCGCCAATCTGGTCCAGATTGTCTGCTACATTCTGCACCGGTTTTACTACAGTAGCGTAGATCAGCCACATCGCGACCAATGCAGCCAGGAAGCCAAGAACAATGGCACTCCATATAAAGCTGTTTGAGCGAGTGACCAGGTCGTCAACCAAATGGGTTTCACTATCAATAGCTTGCTCCCCTCGCTGCTTAACCATCTCAAGCTTTGAAAGTAATTGAACAGCTGATGCAGACGCCTTCTCGTAGATAGATGTAAACAGTAAGAATTCATCTACGACTTGTTGGTAAAGAGTTAGCAAGCGATCGAAGCTCGCACTGATATCGGTTACATGATGATCCATCTTCTGGGTTGTCATCATCACTAAGAGACGATCGTAAGAAGGTTTAAGCTGGTTGTACTGTTCCTGCATTGCTCGCAGTTGTGAATTAACGTCCACACCTTCAAACACCTGCTGGAGGGTGTAGTTACGGATCAATACTGAAGTTCGGACCTCTCCCAGCACTTGCTCAATATCTTCAAATTTTTCTACTTGATAGCGGTCCGAATAGTGCTCATCAATAAGGATCATTGTGTCTTCTTCAGCAATAGTGAGCTGTTCTAACAACTGATTTGTCAGATCAACCAGCTCACGCCTCTGGCTCATTATGTTCTGATGCTTATTGATATACTGCGTCTGAAGCTCTTGATAGCTTCCCAGAAGCTTTGTCGTCTCCTGTAATAATGCCGAATCCACTAGCCCGCTGTTTTGGATGGCATCAAATGATGATCTACCTTCAGCCTGTAACTGTTTAATAGAGTTAGTGCCTTCCGCTGGACTTATCTCGTTTAGCAATATCTGCTGCGCCTTAAAGATCTCTCCCTGAATATTTAGTGTTGTTTGCATTCCGCCTTTGCTCGCCTGCAATGCTGGCCCCGTAACAAAAAGCAGTGAGGAAGCTAGCTTTTGCACGCCATAAACACCTGCAAAGCCACATATCCCTAGCAAAACCATCATGGCGACAAAGCCAGAGCCAATACGCTGGCTAATCGAAAGATTCATAACTACCCCATCTTATTTTTATTCTTTCAAATTGGTCATCGACCAATAAGCAGGTTCAATGCCAGACCTTCAACAACAACGAAGGAGTCTTTGATTTCAATAAGTTAGAGAATTGTTCTAAAGCCAGGGAAAAGAATGAATTAATCAATTGCTGCAATTGGCATTCATAGGAAAGCAATCAATTAATCAATTAAGAAAGAGGAGTTCAGGAATAACCCGCATTAAGAAGACGAGAATAGTTGCTGGCAGCTTCTGTTCGGTTCTGAACACCAATCTTACGACAGATCTTCTGTACATGAACCTTTACAGTGTTGATATGAATCTCCATCTTCACAGCAATATCTGCATTACTGTAGCCTTGGCTGACATGGAGCAGTACTTCTTTTTCGCGTGCAGTCAGCTCATCAAAATCAGGTAGGTAAAGATCGAGGAGGCGTTTATCGCCCGCTGCTTTATATTCAACCTGAAAATGCGGTGCCCGGAAATAATCGTCCAGGTACTCTGCACCCAGTTCAAGATCGACAGCTAACGGAAGTACCAGAATCCCTGATTCAGCAAAGATTGTTCGCATATGAGAGCTGACAAGTGGGCAGAAAACGACGATCTTCTCGTACTCTGCTTCGGGCTGATTAGTAAAACGGGCTAGCAGCTCATCCGGCTTATCATTAACACCAGCGCAGCAGAACAGAATAATTTTAGCCTTCAGCTCGGAAAGTTCTTCAGGGGAAGATTGAACACCTACCTTATGCAGCACAACATTTGGCCGGACCGTACGCATGAGAAGCGCAACGCCCTCTACAAAGAGAGGCTGGCGACCCACAATGATGGCTTCGGCGGTTCCAAGCATACTGACGTGTCGGTTCCTACAGGCTAAAGAACACGATTCTATTAGACTCAGAATTTTTTTGTAGGGCTATTTGCGAAATGAAGCGTTAAAAGTGACAAGATTGGACTAATTTACTGTAAAACAACTCGATAAGCTCAATTCCCTTGCTCGATAGCTTGTTGACGGGTTAATAATTAACCAGGAAAAGCCTGCCCTGGAGCTATGGAGTCTTTGATTTTTAAGGTTTAACTCTCCGATCTTGGAACAAGATCAAACTTTTAATTTTTTACTAAGCCTGTTTCCAAACTTTTTAGGTTCTGATCTAACCATTGGTCTATGTTTGCTTTTAATGGTTTATTTAGAGGGTTAACAACCCAGAAACGCTTCTCGTCCTGCTCTTTAGGAAGCATTGTAACTATCGAAATAGCCTCTAGCGAGCAGTCTTCTGCAGGTTCAGTTGGCAGTTCAGTTGCTCTAGCAAGAGCTTTCAGAGGTTCTTCGTCTGTACAGGCACTATCAATTTCATGCTCAAGAAGTAACTGATCCATTTGCAGAGCGAATTTGCGGATTATCTGCTGCAACTCAAATTGGTTTTTACGAATTTTATCCGCCTCACTTGGCCAGATCCGCCCATAGTCACGGGCCATGATCTGGCTCATAACGATAAGATTGTCCGGCACCATCCAAAAGTAAGCATGATTTTTAAGATCACTCTCGCTAACACGAATCAGGGCCCCGCCAGCAGTAATCTCTTTGGCTCCATCAACCGGTATAACCCGTACATTGCCGATTCTTAAGTTGGGGAATAATGCATAGTCTGGCCAAATCGATTCCACTGTAGAAAATGCGGTAACAGGTCCCTGTTTAGCAATCGCCTTGCGGCTTTTATGTTTTATCCAGTTGCTGATTCGAGAAACAGGTAGACGCTTCGGAGGTAGATATACTGGATCAATATCAGTCCCCTTTAATAGCGCCTGGTTCAAACTATGCAAAACAGGTAGCGCACTTACCACTTTCTCTTCTGCAAATGCATTAAAAGAGATAACAAGTAATGATGAGATCAGGCATCGACTAAACAGGTTCATACAAAACTCCTGATACGGTTACACACAACCGCAACTACGAAAGCTAAACTCGCCAGCAGAACAATCGATGCCCCAGATGGAACAGGTAGATCCAGCGCCATTGGTAGGATGATTCCGACTATGCAACAAACCGTTGAAAGCACGATATTGGTCCAAAAGAACTGGCGTATATTATTAGTAATCAAACGTGCTGTAGTTGCAGGAATGAGCAACATTGCTCCCACTAGAATGGCCCCAGCGATTTTTACCGCAGCTACTGTAATCAGCGCAATCAACACTACAAATACGTAATCAAACAGGCGGGGATTAATCCCATTAACTCTAGCAAGCTCGGGATTAAGCGAGGCTAGCAATGCCTGATTGCCAAACATAATGGCTAACAGGAGACATATCGCTCCTATTACAGCGAGAATAAACAGATCCCGATCCTGCACCGTGAGAATCGAACCAAACAACACGTTCTCAAGAATATGGATATTGACCTTACGTGCTACCCATAGCAGCAGCGCCGCACCCATGGCTATAGCAACCGCGAGAAAGACGCCTACCAGGGCATCGTAAGGCACTGAAGTTCGGCTTTTAATCCAATGTAGCAATAAAGCAAAAATCAGACAGAAGCTGAATAAAGAAGCGTAAGGATGAGCCGCAGGTTCACCCAGCAGAATACCAATTGCTATTCCCGTCAGGGCCGCATGCCCCACCGCTTCAGAGAAAAAGGCCAGGCGTTTGATTACAACTAAACTACCCATCCCGCCCAACAAGGGGCCTATAATCAAAGCCGCAACCAGCGCATTAATTAGAAAGCCGTATTCAAAGATTCCTGGTAGTACACCCTCATCCTGAAGCTGGAAAACCCAGTTACGTAATGCTTCCATTAGGCTACCGCCTCGACCGGGACGGGTTTGTGGCTAGTATTAAAGAAACTCAGATCCACTTCATTAGCAGAACCATCGCTAATTAGGCCTCCATTTATCAGCAGAACATTATCCGCATACTGCTCTACAAAGCTCATATCGTGATGCACCACTATCAGTGTTTTCCCTGCATTTCTTAAAGAAATCATCAGCTCGGTTATCAACTGCTGTCCATCAGCATCCAGGCCAGTCATCGGTTCATCCAAGAACCAGAGATCGGTTTTCCGACTCAAGGCTTGGGCAAACATCAGCCGCTGGCGCTCACCACCAGACAGCTTCCCTAAAGAGAGCCGTTCTTTTCCCTGAAGACCTACCTGTCCCAATAACTCAGTTACTCTATCTTCTACCCACTTTTTCCGACCAAAGAAAATTGGCTTGTTAGTCAAACCCGCGCATAGAAAGTCGGCAACTGTAACAGGTAACACTTGATCAAAACGAGGTTGCTGAGGAATGTAAGCCGGTAGCATTTTCTTATCAGGCCAGTGACGGAAGATTTCACCACGATGCGGGGTAAGTCCCAGCATAGATTTCAGTAGGGAGGTTTTCCCTGCTCCATTTGGGCCAATCAATAGATGCATTTGGCCTGATTCAAGGTGAGCTGAGATAGGTTTAAGTATTCTATTGCCGTCAATCGACAGGCTTACTTTATCTAGAGTAACTGAAGGCCCTATAGCTTTAGATTTCATCTATCCCTGCCCTCCTTCTGCAAGTGCACCTTTCAATGCCTTTATCAGAGTTTGCAGATTCAACTCCATTTCACGGTAAACAAGATCAGGATCGTAAGGCCCAAATGTCAGATGAGAGAAATGATAAAGATGAATTCCTGTGGCCTTTTCGACTGTCTCCACATAGCGGTAGTCCATATTCAGTTCTGTAAAGAGCACCTGAACTTTTGCATCACGAATACGATCGATGGTGCCCTGTAACTGGCTCGCGCTAGGCTCTACACCATGAGCGGGCTCAATAACTGTATCTATACCAATACCAAACTCCTGCAGGAAATAACCATAGGCATTGTGGGTGCTGGCGATGCGAATTCCACTGAGATCTAATCCCAATAATTCTTTGCTATAGCTGTTCTTCATTACCCTTAATTTGCGGGCATATCTAACGGCATTCTTTTTGTAGTAGCGGGCATTTTCGGGGTCAAGCTCGCCAAGTTCACGTGCAATACTGTAGACCTGTCTAATTGCCGCGCTGATAGAAACGAAGGTATGCGGGTTCCAGGCTCCTGCCGTATTCTCTGCTGCAAGCAGAGGCACATCCTTGTTTGCTTCAATCACCTTGATCTTATGGCGTTGTTTATTATTCTGCGCCTCCAGTGCTTCTAAAGCGCGAAATGCAAACTCATCATGGCCAATGCCATTCACAACTAAAGCATCCATTGTCAGCAAACGCTTAAGGTCAGCTGGCTGTAGCTCATAGCTATGTGGGTTAAAGCCTGCATCGACCAGGGGTACGATTTCTGCACGATCTCCAACGATATTTGAAACATAGGAATAATAAGGGTGCAGCGTAATGCCAACCTTCAACGGTTTAGCATGAGTTACGAGAGCAAAACACAAGAATACGAATAGCGTTAAAAACTGTTTAATCATGATTGTGAGCCGTTTGCCAGCCGCTAAGCGTCGTGCAGCTTTGCAGAGAGGTAGCACCAGCCGAATGCCAATAGATTCCAGCGTGGTCACCAAATTTAAGAACAAAGTCAGGCGAACCGTTTTTGTTCTGGCCGTAGTAGCAATTAGAATCGAGTTTTTGCCAGCTATAGTCAGAAAAAGCACCTGTATCATCAGCAAAAGGTGGTACTGCACTGTCAATTAACTCATCTACTGATGGCAGATGATGACCATCACTGATAAAGCTAATTTCATCAGCGGCGTTGCGTAGTGCTGTAAGCACTGCCTTTCCCGTCACGTCCAACTCAAGATGTTCTGTTTTGAGTACAGGAGCCTGCTGATTAAATTTAAGTGTTACAGCGGCAAAGACAAGGATGATCACAATAGAGCCAACCAGCCAGGAGGTCTCCTGTCGGCCGTTGTCAGGAACTACTCGTTCAGAATATCCAGAATCAGAGTTCACCATAGTCAACCTCTACCGGAAACTCATGCCCAGAATCAAACTGGATGTAGAACTCTCCCTCAGGCATTACAAACTCGGCGCGTGAGAACTTATCCGCCTTTTTCTTAACGATCAGATTCTCATCATAATCGTATAGTTTCACAGGCTTTCCTACCGCTTTACTACCATCACTGAAGCCCACATTACAACGGATTAATTGCTCCTTTGCAGAACATACCATCATTGGGTAGTGGGCATAAGTGGTGGAACTGCACAGCAATGCCATTGCAGCCCCAATAAGATATCTCCTAGCCTTCATTATTCTGGCTGAACCTCAAATGTGATGTAGCGCATCGATAGTTTGAAGTCCTCTGAAGGCGTGTCTACTTTGCTCTGTTTGCTTGCCAAAAATAGCCAGGGACCAGGCAGCTCTGGAGTGAAAATAACTAAACCATCAGCTTTTGTTTCCAACTTGATAGATGAACGATCATCGCGGTATTTAGTTCCACCCGGCGTAATTTCAATTTCTACACCTTCAGCTGGTTTACCGTTAAGAGTCATCTGAAACTCGACTTCTTCACCCGATACGATGTCATTTGGGTGAGTGACCAGCTTTACTTCCAGCCCTTTGCCAGTTGTAGCTAAAACAGCATCAGATGGCTTGTTATTTGTTACATAGGTAGAAGACGTTAGATCAATAAGCAACGTGGATACATCACGGGCGTTCTTCGGCAAACGAGCCTGAGCCTGCTGTTTGTTTGCCATCATCCGTTTGGGTGTATCACGCTTACCCGATTTATAACTAGTGAAGTGGAACAGTGGGCGCTGTCCCTTGAACAGGTAAGTGCCTTCCTGGTCGATGTAGTGATCAAAAACACTGCGACGGTGCCCCTTGAAATAGCTTCCAATATAATTACTGTCGCCATCTGGAGAAAAGATCTTTACGGTGTGAAGAGGAAGCCCTTTATCAAAACCAAAGATCGTATGAGAAGCGCTGGCATCAAAAGTAACCCACTCCCCTTTGCCTTCCTCGGTTGAAACATTGAATTCATGGGGCAAAATCCACATTGGATGTGCCTGTGCCACAGAGCCTACCAACACGGTTCCCGCAAGGGCACAACCTTTAAGCAGTGTCTTTACTTTATTAATCATCACTATTTAGTCTCCAACTCTGATACTGACCGGGCCTAGTTCATCGCCGGCAGTCAGTGTGTATTCCTGTACTTTGCCCGCACCTAGTGTCACCTTTTGCTTTAACAATGTACGGTTGCCGTGTTCTCTTACTGCTTCCAGATACAGGGTGTACTCACCCGCAGGCAGAGCATTGCCCTGGAGATCTGTACCATCCCACTGCAGCTGATATTTGCCAGGAGGTTTTGTTGCCCCAGTAACAGCATCTACAGCCTGGTCATAACGACCCGCTTTACGCCACCAACGTCGGATATCCTTTAGCCATTTTTTGTCATCAAACCAGACGCTGACTGTTTTAACTGCTTGGCGCTGGCCTTTCTGTTCAACCCAAACAGCCACAAATGGACGTTGATATTTAGAGGTATTTAGCGCAGGCAACTGCATATCAATTGTTACAGTTTCTGCCTGTACCAATGGCGAGCAAAGCAGCGCTGAACCTAGTAATGCGGTATTGATAATTTTCTTCGCTCTATTCTTCACAAGAGCATCACTCCTAGATATGTACCACCCATAACAGCGCTTCCCGCTGCGGTGAGTGCAAACAGTTTTGTACGTTTCTTTTTCTGAGGGATTACCAGCCAGAAGCCAGTTAATGTAAAAAACAACATGACCAGAGCTGAAAGATCGATAAACAGGCTCCACAGATCACCGCTGTAACGCCCCATATGCAGATCATTAAGTGTCGCTATAAACCCATAGTCTTGTTGCTCTAGTAGGATCAAACCAGACTCAATGTCTGCTTCGATAATGCTGAAGCCACCTGGTTGCTTGATATCAATTACCAGAAGAAACTCTTCCGGCTCCCACTCATAACTAACTTTATTTCCATAAACCGCATGCTCTGATTGCAGCCAGCGACGCAAGAGATGCCCCTGTTGCAAGGGATCGCTCTCCCATTGGGAAGTGGTCGCAAAAGAATCGGGCAGAGGAATTTCAGTCTGAAAGGCAGGTTCAGTGGAAGAAAACCAATCACGATGATTAAGCGTGATACCGGTAATCGTAAAGAACAGCATAATCAGCAGCATCAACATAGATGTGTAGACATGCAGCGTTCTGATTAATCGATTGCTCTTGTTCTTGATTCTGGATTTCGACCCAGTATCAAGTTTGCTTTCAAGAGTCGTTTGGACGAGTTGGTTCATAGACATCAGTGAGAATGAAAAGCGTTACGTTAATGGATACGCACCCTTTCCCCTATCATCGTTACATTCTTTACAGAAAAAGCGCCTTAAGGAATTAAGGCGCTGGGGTCATCACTTTCCAGAAGGGGGAAAAGATCAGAAAACGTAAGCAGCTGTCAGCTTAACGTTACGACCTGGTTCGTAATCGTTAAGGTGAAGCGCTCCAAACACTGGGTGGAATGAATCACCAAGTCGTGATGAGTGAGATGTGTAGTACTCATCAAACAGGTTCTCAACACCCGCTGTAAGAGTCAGACCATCAACAGAACGTGGTTCCCAACGCGCAGTGATGTTGTGAACATCGAATTTTGGCTTATCGTAGTAGTCTTCTTCTTGAGTGAACAAGCTTGTCCAGTTAAGTGTCAGATCCGCCGCTGGCACATAGTAGTCCAGCCCCAGAGAGATGCTGTCACCAACCTGACGACCCAATGGCTCGCCAGAATCAACATTTTCTGATTCAGAGCTAGCATAAGTCAGACGAGCATCCAGATTACCCTTACTTAGAGACAGGCTAGCCTCAAAGCCATCAACTTCGTAATCGCCAATATTACGTAGCGTTGCAACACCTTCGTCGTCGATATAGTCATCAATATCCGTCTGGAACAGAGTCAGGGAGAATGACAGCTTATCCAAATTCATCACATCATTTTGACTGTAAGAAACACCAATTTCTTTATTCAAGCCCGTTTCAGGCTTCAGGCCCGGGTTTTCTGCTGGAGTCGTACGTGGAACAATAAATACTTCTGACAGGTTTGGCCCCTGGAACAGCTGAGTTGCTGCAGCTCGCACTGTCCATGCATCATTCAACTCATAAGAACCGTTCAGACCAAAAGTAGTGTCGGTAAATTTCTTTGTAGCCACATTAGTTTCTAATTCATAGCTGTTGTAACGCACACCAGGAGTAACAGTCAGACCATTTGCAAAATCGATCTCATCTTCGACATATACAGCCAGAGATTCAGCATTTTCAGGACGAACCAGAGCGCCGTCATGACGCAGCTCTGTATCATGATCGTAGGTTTCTAAGCCATAACGCACTGTATGCGTGATATCGCCTGAATCAACAATGCTCTCAGCTAATAGATTGAAGCCTGTGTGCTCCGAATCACCTTCAGCATAACGGTATGAAGCACGAGTATTCGCAGCTTCATCACGCCAAAGATCAATTTCATTTCGGTACAGCGTTGCACGCAGGTTAATCAAATCACCCAGATCCAGCTCGTATGACAGAGTCATTGTCTCGCGCTCAAAACGAGTCGGATAAACCACAACGCCCGTGATTGAAGAGTTTGTCAGCACACCCATATCAGGACGCGGAGCATAGTTACCTTCGTCCTGATAGTTGTCATAGCTAAATTCCAGGCGGTTGGATTCGTCTATATCAAAACCAACTTTAAACAGACCGTTATCAAGTTCGCCGTCGTTACCAACAGATTCATTACCGTCGCCGTCTTCCGGATTGTCACGATCGTTCTGATTGAAGTAAGCCAGAATATCCAGCTGATCGTTTAGCTGACCGTAAGCAGTTACTGAATATCCGTAATAGTCGTTGCTAGCCGCTGTTCCGGAAATGCGCGCACCAAACTGCTGTCCGTCACGCAGCAAATCTTTTGCATCTTTAGTTTCAAATGCGATGCCACCAGAAAGGCCGCCATTTAGTACAGAGTTTGTACCCACTTGTAGATCTACCGCTTTAAGGATATCGGCGTTGATCAGCAGGTTACCCATATGGTGATACATGAAGTTATTCTGACGAGCACCATCGATTGTGATTTCAAGATCCAGATCCTGAAGGCCACGAATGCTGATGCGCTGGTTAGTAGAGTGAGCCCCGCCAATATCTACACCCGGCTGATCGCGAAGCAGATCACTCAAATGATCCGCCTGCTTAAGTGCGATGTCGTCGCTTAACATCGAGGATGCACTGCTTATCTCTGTTCCCCAAACCTGAAGCGCTTCATTCTCTACTACCGCATCATTGGCCCATGCCTGGGTCGCCATGCCAACCGCCAAAACAAGTGGCAATTTTTTAGCATTAACAAACTTTTTCATCTAACTCACCAGATAATACTTAATACGAATCGTTCGCATTATACGTATCAATCATAGCTTTGTGACAATCTTTACAAAACTTACAGATAAAAACTGGAATCCAAATTTTTGGGGAAATAAGATCCACCTGAGATCTATTTAGGAATAAGAAACTTGATGCTGAGGCCACCATTATTATTCACCTCAGCCCATATCTTTCCGCCTATAGCAGTCATTTGGCGCTTACAAAGGGCTAGACCAAGACCAAAGCCGCCCTGCTCTCTGGATCTGGCTTTATCCGTCCGATAAAAAGGTTCAAATATCTTCTCTAAGCAGTCTTCCGGAACACCCGTTCCTCGATCAGAAATAATAAGCAGGTAACTTTCCTGCTGTATGAGACACGAAATTTCAACAGACTCATCAGCCGGCGCATACTTCAATGCGTTGCGCAGGACATTTTCAATGCACTGGGATAAAACCTGCTGTGATGAGCCTGACAGATACAAATCAGCCGGATAATCTCTGTGAATTGACCTTCCAGGATACTCAAACTCTGCATCCTCGCTAATCAGGTTCAACAACGTTGCCAGATTAAAGTCGCCTTCTTGCTCAAGAACAGGTTCACTTTCCAACCAGGCCAGGGTCAGGGCATCCTCAACCAATCCATGCATCTGCCCAACCTCCCTTTCTAATCTAGGCAGGAAATTTTTGGTATCTTCTCCATCCTGTTTACAGATATCTATTGCCAGTCCGATGCGTGTAAGAGGAGTACGTAATTCATGGGAAAGATCCCCTAATAGCTGTCGCTGTGAAGTAACTAACCTTTCGATCCTATCAGCCATACTATCGAATGATGCAGCTACCTGAGTTAACTCATCTTTTCGGTTAGCAGAAATTTCAGGCAATACCCGAGCACTAAGATCTCCCTCTGATAGTTTGACTGTCCCCTTATTCAGCGCTTCAAGCGGCCGCATAAGATAGCGATACACAATCCAACAAAACAACATCAGCATAAGAGAAGGTATTACGATCGTGAGCAGATTATGTATCAGCGCGGTATTAACGTTTGGATACATAAAAGAAGGCAGCTCAATCACAAAAGATGCATTGCTTTCGGTGAAGTCCAAGCCTATTACCACATCTTTCATGAAGTGATGAATAGGCCAATAAACATACCTTTGAAAACCAAGATTAAGGTGGCCTGGTAAAGCTTTACCAGAAATAATTCGATTATCAGGCGATACAACCGCAGACCAAACATCTAACTCGTCCCTTACCTCTTGAGTAAGAGCGACAATAGCAGCAGAATCCCCTTGATTGTGAAGCGCTTCCGCCCTCTCGGCGTACGACAATAGTAATTGTTGATTATCATTGCTTATCTCAGTCATTGAGACAGTCAAAACCGATGAAACGTAATGCAGACTTGAGAAAACGATTAGAGAAACGGCAAGGAAGCTGAAATTCAATTTCCAGAAAAGACGCCTGCTCATTTATAGCAGTACCCCTGGCCACGTACCGTATGAATTCTCTTGGCCTCATCGGGCATATTCATTTTTGAACGCAGATTACTGACATGCATATCAAGGCTGCGATCATAACGGCTAAATGGTTTTTTAAGTACCAACTGATACAAGTAAGGCTTACTTAACACTTCATCTTTATGGCCTAGAAAAGTTTTAAGTAGTTCAAACTCAATTGGGGTTAACTCGACTTCTTGCCCTGCGATAGTCAATTGCTGATTATGTGTGTCCAGAACCAGATCACCATCTGTGATAATCGCACCGGACCTAACCGGCTTATTGTGATTCCGACTTCTACGCAGTAAGGCGACAATACGCAGCTCTAATTCTGTTGTGTTAAAGGGTTTAGGAAGGTAATCGTCCGCACCACCGTTAAATCCATCAATCCTATCCTGCTCAGCACCACAGGCGGAAAGCATTAAAACCGGTGTATCTTTGTATTTTCTTAAGCGCTGCAACAACTCAAGGCCATCTAACTCAGGTAGCATTTTGTCGAGAAGGATCAGGTCAAAGTTCTGATTAATGGCCATGACCAGACCTTCACGGCCATTAAAACTCTGAACGCAGTGATAGCCTTTATTGCGTAACAGCTCAGCAACTGAATGACTGACCTCTCGATCATCTTCGATCAACAAGATGCGAGCGGGGTTAAATGAAGTATCGTTCTGGTTTTCAGATAATTCGGGAATAGTTAGTGAGTTCATTAACTTTTAGCCTCTCAACTCATTTACAGCATTCATTTGATCCAGATAACGAATCCAGCCAGCTACAGTTTTTTCGTATTTACTGCTTTTTCCTGCCTGATCAAACGCACTGCGCGCAGCATCATATTTCTTCATATTAAGACGAGTAATGCCCAGCATCAGCTGCAACTCGGCAGGTTCAACACTTTTCTTCAGCGCTTTCACAAGGGTGGCTTCCGCACCTTTCCACTTGCGCTCCTGAATCTGTATCTGTGCTAACTGTGCCGCTGTTTTTTCATTGGGAGCAATCTGATTAAGGCGCTTAAGAATACCAATCGCCTTATCCATCTCTTTTGCTACGATCCATGCCTGACTTAATATCCTTAGATTGCGTACGGAAGCTTTAACAACTTTTGCTTTCATACCTTCCTGCAAAACTATGCCGGCTTGATAAGGGATATTCTGATTCATTAGTAATTGAGCTAATAAAGTGTAATCGGTGGGTTTACGCAGGATTTTGCGGTTATATCCCAGGCGCTGGGTAGCCAAAGCTGACTTACGCTGCTTGGCCTGCAACTGCAGTGAAACCAACTGACGCCACTCTCCTGGCTTATCAGAGTAGTGCCTGAGCAATACTTGCTGCTGTTTTGCTGCCTGTGACCATTGTTTTAAGCGGACATGTGCAACAACCTTAAGTTGATACCAATTCTGCGGTGCAATTTTCTTTGCATTGATCGCCTTGCTGATATGAGGCAGAACTAATTTCCAGCTTTCAAGCTGTGAATATGCCTGAGCAACCAATAGATGATCACTGGGCTTCACACTGCCTGGCACGGCTGCCATCCACTGCTTTAGATGTTTTATGCAGCTACTCCAGCTCTCCTGCATGCAGTACAACTGACCTAATGTATGATCAAGGTTATCCTGCTGATCTTTAGGCAAAGCATTTAAAACTTTTGCCTGCTTCAGATTTTTCAATGCAACTGAAAACTGCTCAGAATGAAGTGCAATCTGGGCCAAATTCTGGAACACCAGCGCTTTGGCATAATCAGATTTCATATTGGGCTGAGCCTGTTTTAGGAGTTTACGCGCCTGCGTCAGACTTCCCTCCTCCATGAGCTTAAATGCTCCTGAAAGCTGTTTATACTCGTACTGGGACAGCTGATTCCCAGCAGCAAAAGCCACCGGTGATAAAAGCAAAAGAAAGAGGAGAACAAATTTTCTCAACATGTTATCGCTCCAATTTAAATTCAAGTTCTTGACGAGCTTTAAAAGGCACTGCTTTACCGTCTACAACACGGGTTTTGAAACGCCAGCGCTGTATCGCTCTTAATACGGCGGAATCAAAAACACCTTCAGGTTTAGATTCAATCACCACCACAGAACCTGGTTTGACAGTTCCAGCTTCAGTAACCAGGAACTCGACCATGACCCGGCCTTCTAACTTTTTACGCAAAGCTCTGCGCGGATAACTTGGCGGCACCTGACTTAACGCCACGGGGTTTGTATCAAGAATCAGCTCAGGCGTAGGCATTACTAGATTATTCAGGGTAGGTGTAAGCGATAGCACAACACCTACATTGATATCCGGAACATTGACCGTTGGCACAGGTGAATTTACAGCCACCACCTCCTTCTGCATCTGCGGCATTTCAGGCTGAGTCTGAGGCACAATATCTTCAGGCTCAGGAGGCAGTTCTCTTTTCCTTAACTCTATCTGACTATCTTGACGCACCATGAGAAAGTTAAGGTCTGGTACTGATTCACGCTTAGGCTCAACACGAGCACCTATGCCAGACAGCATGGCCAGTGCATAGAACAGCAACAAGGCCATAAACAGTCCGGCAGGCGCGACAAGAATTGTACGAAACATTACTCAGCACCAGCCTGGGTAGCGACGGTGTACTGAACTTTGGCCAGACGCAGCTGATCAATAACTTTTACTAACTGACCTGTCGTCGCCATTTCATCTGCCTGGATAACAACATTGATCTCAGATTGTTCGCTTTTTAGGCGCTCAATTGCAGGACGAACCATTCGAACATCAACTGCTTTTCGATCAACCCAAATCTCATTATCCGACGAGATTGCAACGAGCACTGCCGTTTTGCTCTGTGATTCGCTGCTCTCCGCACTGGGACGGTTAACATCAATCCCCGCTTCACGCACGAATGAGGTAGATACGATAAAAAAGATAAGCATGATGAACACCACATCCAGCATAGGTGTCATATTGATTTCCGCATCATCCTGCTGCTGTGAAAGAAGCACGCGCTGTCTCATTGGCAAACGCCCTCATTTAAACTCAACCGTAGATTCTTTCGCTCAGATTCAGACCAGCGCGACAAACGGTTATAAAATAGAAGCCCTGCAACAGCAGCTGCCATGCCTGTCATTGTTGGGAAAGTTGCACTGGCTACGCCAGCCGCCATCATCCGTGGGTTGCCAGTACCGTAGAGAGCCAAACTATCAAACACCTGAATCATCCCGGTTACGGTGCCCAGCAAGCCAATCAAAGGGCACAACATGATTAGTGTTTTGATCATTGAAAACTGATCTGATAACGCCATATCAAGATCGCATAAAAGGCTTAGCCTTTTAGCTGGCAGGCTTTCCTTCCGCATTGAAGAAAGTGTATTACTACGCTGTCTGGGGTAGCTCCATAGCCGAAAACTCACTCGCTCCAACACGAGGGTAAACATTAGAAAGCTGACAGCCAGAATCAGGTAAAGAACCCAGCCCCCTGTCTGGAAAAACTGCCCTAATGCAAACAACCAATCATAAATATCAGGCAGCATCAGCAATTCTTTCATCCGCTTTTAGAGGCTCGACAGACAGTAAACCAAGGCTTTTTTCTTGGAGTAACTGGGTAATGCGACGGCTTTTTGCTGCCAAGTAGCTATGACAGAAAAGTAGCGGTATTGCTACGACCAGACCTAGCACCGTTGTCATCAAAGCCTGTGAGATACCACCCGCCATTAACTTAGGATCACTTGTACCAAACAGCGTAATACTCTGGAATGTAGCGATCATCCCCACAACTGTCCCCAAAAGACCTAGAAGCGGAGCTACAGCAGCGAGTAGTTTGATAATGCTCTGACCACGCTCAATTTTAGGAAGTTCTTTCAGGATCACTTCGTCAACTTTTAGCTCCAGCTGATCCAAACCTAAACCGGAATGGCTAACAGCCTGCAAAACACGACCCAAAGGATTGTTGTCTTCTAACTGAGCGGGCTGTGACAGCTGCTTTCGCACCTGAAGTTCAGTTATTGTCATGCGCAGCATTTGATACAGAGCAACTAACAAACCGATAACTCCCAATCCGATAATCAGGTAACCAACCTCGCCCCCCTGATGCAATCGTTCGCTGAGTTTTGGCATTCGGTCCAGCAGCATAAATAACTGGCCACGACTTGGGTCAATCAGCACATCTGTATTCTCACCACGCTGATACTGCGCCATATCCTGCTGAGAAGAAGGACCTGGCTGTGTTGGTAATACAGCTAGCTGTTGCTGCTGCAGATCCCAGCCCAAGAAACGCCCATCTGCGGTCGCCGCTGCAAAAGGCCCAACCCGTAATACTGTTGTCTCTTCAGATAGGCCATTAATATCTGTAACAGCTGTTTCAAATTGTTTGATTTCGCCGGATGCAGTCATCTCCAGCTGAAGCTGGTACCAGAGGTTCTGCAGATCTTTCAACTCAGGAACACGCTTTGATTCAGCAAAAGCAAGCTCATCCGTACGGTTCGGATAATCTGCACTTGTCATTGAATCTAGTAATATTGGACTAAGCTCAGCCGCAACCTCTTTAGCAACCCCAAAAACCTCACCCAATTGTCCTGAGCGCTGCTGTAACAGAGACTCTAGCTCAGCGAGCTTCAAATCGTTCTCGTCGAATTGGGACTTAAGGTTTTCCTGTTCTTCTTCTGCAGCAAGCAAACGCTGCCTGCTTGTAGCTAACATTCGTTTCTGCTGACCCAGATCAGCATTGAACTCAGCTTCACGCTTACGGTTGGACTCAGAATCTGCATTGCTAATTTGCTTAACATCATTTAATAGACCTCGCAGTGGCGCGGTCTCAGCAAGCACGTGAGAGGAGCATAGAGGTAATGAGAGTGAAGCAAGTGACAGGGAAAGACCCAGAGCAATTTTCTTTAACATTATTATCGCTCCATCTCAGGCAAAGGAAGGTTCAGCAAAGTAGGCACTTTCTGTTGTTGAGCAACTTGAATAGCTTTAGTCACAACCAAATTCTGACTATCGCCAAGCATTTCCCATGACTGAACAGACGGTTGCCACAAATAACTCTGCAAACCGTCCAAAGATTGGTAATACAGAGCCGAACGACCTAAACGAAGAAAAGTCACCTGCTGCAAACCATTAGCTTGAACTGCGCCACGATAAGCTTCGAAAGTACGTCCGTACTGTACTTCAACAGAATAAGCCTCGAGCAGTTGACGGTATTTTTCTGCAACACTAACGTCAGCGCGCAGCAACAACTTGCGCAACCGCTCAACCCGCTCTGCTCTCTCACTTAATAGAAATGGTGTATCTTTTTCTACAAACTTAGCCAGGGTTTCAAGCATGCGATTCAACATTGGCAAAACAGCGCGATCTGTCTCTTCAAGCGAATCGATCTGAGCTTGTAGATCAACAATTTCTTGTTCTTGCGAGGATATTAGTGCGCTAACCTGTCGGTTGTATGCCTCGGTTACGTCTGAAATGCGCTCATTACTTAGATACTCATCTACAGCTTCCTTTATCGCTATATCTGCAGCATCTATCCGCTGTTGCGACTGCTTGTCTTTCTGATGAATGGAAATGGTTTTAGAGGTGCCTGCCGTTAAATCATTTGAATGAGCGTGCCCAGCCAGGCTTGTTAAACAGCCTACGAAAATCAGCTTAGATAAATTAAGGCGCATACGATTATGTACATTGATAATTAAAATGAGAATGATTATCTTTTATTTTCTAGTGATATTCAACGCTCTTTACATTTTTTACAGAAAGCAGAAAAGCGCAGAAGATGAGAAATACCCCACCTCTTCTGAACAAGAGATGGGGGTGTTAACCACTTATGGGGTGTGTATATCAGTCATATCAACATCAACAACATGGCCTGGACCAGCATCCAGTAGAACGTAGTAATCATTCACAGGGACTGGAAACTTAAAACCAGAATTGAGATCAGTCCTACCTTTAAGAAGAACTTTATCCTCATACGAGAGAACCTCATAGGCGATATTTTCAGCCGAACTACCATCAGAAAAAGAGGCTAGACAACTCACATCTGCGCCCTCCTGTTTACAGTCCATAAAAATACTGTGGGCTGAAACTGGAAGTGAAAAAAATAACAAGAACACCCAAATGATATTAACGCGCATCGACTGTCTCCTTTCCATCTGGCATTAAGCTCCACGAAGTCTGATACGACTCCCCTCCCCATGTCACAGCTGTTATCCAAAGCTCACTATCATCCTTTAATGATCTAGGCAGCCTCAAATGCACATGCTTTGCCCCAACAGGCCCATGAATTAAGGTACCAGGAGCGCGCAAAGACCTTGGCTTACCTACACGCGCATAAATGAATTTAATTTCATTTAACGCCGCTCGATCTAAAGTTACATTGAGATTAGTTTGCCCCCCTTCGCGGATTGGCGGCAGATCTTTCTCCAACAAACCAGCTACAGCATTTGCTGAAACCATCCATGGGCCAAGCTCTCTTTCTTTATATACAAAACCACTCCCCTTCGTTCCCTGGCTGCTCAGGGTAAGTGCTATCCCCGTCCCCATCATAATTCCAGCCAAAGCTATAAAGTTGAGGTACTTAAATACTCCCATAGGCCCACCCCAAGGCTTAAGTACATTCCACCCTGACGATATTTTTTGAACCAGCGCAGAGTGTTTTTTTACTTTTTGAACAGCTCGTTTTGATCGCTTGTAGCTTATAAGCAACCCACTAACTGCAAGAAAAGTCATAGCCAGGCCGCCAAGAAAGTAAAAAGCTTTAACTACAAGATCCCAAGCTCCGCGCTCAGCCCAAGTTCCATAATGAACAGGGGCCATCGCAAGATCCGTTCTTTGCGTCATAAATAAGTCGTCTGCAAGGAAGGCAGCCACAATTTCACCACTATAGGGATGGACCATGATGCGATCACCGCGCCATTCGCTTAGCAGCACTTCACCGCTATTACCTACAATTTCATATGGATCAGCATTATGTTCAGGAGGATTAATAATATTGATTTGCATAGACGGATATGCAGATTGCACTCTGTTTACTATCTCTTTTACTGGTAGCATCTGCGGCGTGCCTGATTCACCTATAGAATCCAGATCGTCATAAGATAACAAGGGCTTACGCTCGTAGGCTTCGACATTACTTGGCGCACCAAAATACTTTACAAAAGGATCCTGATAGAACCACCAGCTTCCTGTGATCCCAATCACAAGAACGATCCATAAACTCCATAATCCAATCAGTTTGTGTAAATCCCCAAGAAAGACTCTCAGGTTGCCGGTTCGCGGTTTACGAAAGAAGTAACGCCAGAATTTTGGAAACGTCAGCATCCCTGTGACCAAAGAGATTAAGACGAACAATCCCAAGGCATTTACCACACTGTTACCCACTGCAGGTAAAAAAAGTGTAGCGTGCAGGAAGCCAATGAATTGACCTATTGATAGGAGAACTGTATCCCCTTTTACCTCTCCGGAATATGGATCTATCCAGGCATGACGCCAACCTCCATTGTCATCAATGAAACGGGCATAAGCGTTTAAGTGGGGGTAATTTTCACTGGTCCGAAAAAAGAACATTCCGTTATTAGGATAAGCCGCTTGCAAGCGATCAAGCAGCTCTCCAGCATTTAGCCTATCCTCCTGAATTTCCGCTCTCATCTCTGGATAGATCAACCAATCCAACTCTTGCTGAAAAACAGCCAAGGCACCTGTAAGCAGAACTATCGCTAGCAGTAAGGTAAGCTTTAATCCAACGAAGCTGTGAATTAGGTAAGCTATATATTGTCGTGAAAGTTTCTTTTTCTTATTTGATACCGTTGGGGCATACGGTTTTTTGTCTACTGTGATTGTCATTAGATTTACCAAAGACTTAACGCAAAAAAGCCCTACCTGAAGGGGTTAGGCAGGGCTAAATTCTTATTTAGAAAAAATCAGAATTTGTAACGGGCATTCAAAGTAGCATTCAGCTCTTCGCCGAACCCACAGTCTGCGGATGCGTATCGGCACCAAGAAACGTAGGTTTTATCACCCAGGTTTTTCACATCTGCAGTGAAATCCCAATTTGCAGTTTCGTAGCCAACCATCGCATCAACCAAAGTAACGCCATCAACAACCGGGGAACCGCCCCAACCAACATTGTTGCTAACATAACGGACACCTAAGCCGCTGCGGAAACCGTTACCAAACTTATAACTTGTCCAGATAGAAGACTGTCTTTCAGCCAGGTACGGTAAACGACCTCCATTAACATCTTTTGCGTCCAAATCAGAATAATTGAACAGTACACTTAGCTGATTCCAGTTTTTCCTTACTTCCAGTTCCCAGCCATCAATTTCAGCACCAACCTGCTGAACCCCTCCAGGGGTTACTCCATTGGTCACTCTATTCAGTTGCTCAATATAAAAGTATGCGAATGTAATAGAGGTGCTATTATCTGGGGACAGGTATTTAATGCCGTATTCCGTCTGCTCACCCTCTGTTGGCTCAAGCAAGTTATTAGCAGGGGTACCATCTGTTCCAGTATTAGGTTCGAAAGATTCCGAGTAGCTCACATAAGGCGAAATGCCCGATGCGAACTGATACATCAAGCCTGCATGACCTGTTGTCGCGCTTGAGGTGGTCGTAGATGAGCCTTCTGAAGTTGTGTCCACTTTATCGTGACGCGCGGCTAATGAGATAACGACATTGCCCCAGTTAATATGATCCGCAACATAAAAGCCTAACTGCTCAGTTGTAACTGAAGCTGGATCAGTAATTGACGCTGCTGGGATTGCCGCCACGCTGCCATAAACAGGATCATATGCATTAATAGGAGTACCCGCATAAGCCCCGTAGTAACGATTCCACTCATCAGTTTCAATATCTTGGCTATCCACACCAATAAGAACTTTATGTGAAGTCTCACCCAGCGTTAACTGCCCGTTTAAACGCGCATCCCAGTTCAGTCCCTGAGTACTTTTATCACTGGTGAAAATTGTACGACCAATATTGCCATCAGCGTCTGGAGGTACTGGAATGTTAGCCCAATGCTCCCGCGTACTGGTTTCAGCATCAACATATCGCGCTACTGCAGTAAGGCTCCAAGCATCATTAAACTGATGCTTAATCTCTGCGGTATAGGCCTGCTGCTCGCGATCATAACGATCCCAATCCGGCTCACCGATATAAGTAGAAGGAGACAGATAACCTTTAGGCCCTTCTTCCAAAGTTCCTTGTGTTGGCAGGAACTGAGCCGTGATACCACCCTCACGCTTCTGATAATTAGCCAGCAGAGTTAGCTCTGTTGCATCAGAGACTTTCCAAGTAACAGATGGACTAAACAGCAATTCATCATCATCGACATGGTCAACCTGTGTACCACTGTCACGTGCTAAAGCGACCAAACGAACCAGAACTTTACCTTCGTTATCGACAGCGCCAGTCCAGTCAGCAGCTAACTGTTTACGCTCAAAAGACCCCACTTGCGCCCAAAACTCGCCCTGCTCTTCAGCTTTCGGACGTTTCGTAACAGCATTCAAAATGCCACCCACTGAGCCTTGACCATAAAGAACGGATGAAGGTCCTTTCAGAACTTCAATCTGCTCCAGCGCATATGTACTTGGTCTTACATTGTTGTAAAAGCTGTAATGGGAACGAAGACCATCAAGATATTTAAGCGGATCAACACCTCGCACTTTGGCTGAATCAACGCGGGTATCAATACCAAACGCGCCAGAATAGATTCCAGAAGTGTACAGCAGCGCATCCTGAATGCTTTTTGCGCCAGTCTCACTGATAAATTCTTGGTCTATGATAGAAACGGAATAGGGTAATTCTGAAACAGGTGCCCCCACTTTACTGACTTGCGCATCAAGTTCTAGAGGCATTTTCTTTGAGGTAGCATCAGTAGCGACAACAGTAATCTTTTCTGAGTCCAATACCTCCGCATCCGCTGCAACTGAAGCTTGAGCTATCGAAACCGCAGCAATGCATGCGGATAAATATGAATAACGAAACATCTATGTCCCTTCCTATTTTTAATTCGCATGGAATATAAATGCTAATGGTTATTGATTGCAATAATCTTTACATTTGGTTTTATGGGCACCTAATTAGACGAAATACAGCCCTTTAACAAGACTCATCCAAGGCAGTGAAATATAGCTTGAGAATAGAAAAGCCCCATCAGCATTGCCGACGGGGCTAATCAAGGTCCGTAAGGGGGCGGACCCGGAAAGCCAATGAAACTTATGCTCCTACGCTAACGAAGGCTCAAAAACTCCGCACTCAAAGCCTATCTGCCAACCATCACAGACAGACTCCCAGCATCAGGTTTAGAACTGATAAGAAGCAGTGACATAAACATCGCGACCTGGCTCATCGTGACCTTTGATCATGCTGTAGCCAGGATTACCCGTCCAGTCAGCAGTGCTTGCATGACTCAGGTACTGCTTATCAAACAGGTTCTTCACAGTCAGGCTCAATGTTAAACGATCCTGCTCAAGACCAACCCATTTCAGGTAAACATCATGTGTTCCATATCCTGGTTTTTTAGCAGTGATTTTCTCGCCATAAGCATCAATTTCAAACTCTGAGATACCTTTAACAAATTCAGCTGTCCAACCAACGCTCAAGTTATTGTTAAACGCATAATCAAGGGTAAGCGCCAATGTATCGCCGATGCTATTGGCATTAGAGCCATATTCATAACGCGTAGCAATTTCACCATCTGCTTCAGTATCTGCAATATGCAAGCTGGCTTTAGCTGTTAACGCACCCAGTTGATAATCAGCATTAAGATAAAAACCATCGGTTTCTAGGTCTTCGTCCAAATTGACAATGTATAGAGAGCGGCCAACATAGTTATTCCCAAATGGGTTTTCGATAGTCGTCCTATAAGCGCTTAGCGCCACATGGAAATCATCAGCATAATAATCCAGACCTAGCTCAAAAGTGTGAGCCTCTTCCGCTTCAAGATCTGGACTATTGTTGTAAGCTTCGATTCTATAAGAATCCACAATTTCAACGCCACGGATCGCTTCTGCATAACCTGCGCTAAAGTGCAAACTATCTGTTAGCTCATAGTTAACACTGATATTTGGAGAAACGGCACTATCGCTGAATTCATGATCCTGCCAATCAGTTAAATCGTAATCATCGTAACGCAGGCCAGCAGACAGGGTTAGTTCATCGGTAACTTCTACAATATCCTGTACAAAGAAACCTTTAACTTTACCCGATTCGGTGTCACCACCCGGGTATGTAGGCGAATAGTATGGGTAAGTCAGCGCACCATCGTCTTTTCGATAGCTGGCACCAACAATCAATTCATGATTGCCAATGTCACTTTTGTTCTTGATTGTTACCCCAGATGTTTCAACTGATCCCCAGACGTCTTCCTCATCACGGTACTGCTCTGATTCTGTGCGATAGGCATTGATCGAAAGATCAATCAACTCATTATCAATAGAATCAAATCCGTAATTGAAGGTAAACGTGTCACGCGAGCCTTCGATTGGGAAAAGCGGATTCCTCGGACCACCAATCCACTCAGGGCGCATATGAATATCCCCCTCCTCTTCCAGTTGCTCGTAGCTCAAGGAAAGGTAGTGCTCTTCAGATACATTAGCGACCAGCTTCAAATAACCCAACTGACGCTCTGCTTCTGTACCCGTCAATAAATTCCCATCAGCATCTTCCAGATCATCCTGATCTGAATGAATGAAGCTTGCCAGACCGCTAATTACACCGCCTGAGTCTCGACCATAAACACTTACACTGTTCTTAACGCCATCACCATTAGAGTAATAAGTGCTTTTCAGCAAAGCGCCAAAATTTTCAGAACCACGCAGTAAGTCTTCAGGATCTTTGGTGGTAAACCGGATAGCACCACCTAAAGCGCCTGGGCCTGCCGTTGCTGTTGCGGTACCAGCCTCAATCTCAACCTGTTTCAGTAACTCAGGCTCAATCAAAACACGGCCCGAGTGATGGAAAATACCTGCTGCCACTTCAGCACCATCAATTGAGATATTCAGCGCATCTTCACCGACGTTGCGTAAATATACTTTTTGACCTAATCCTACAGGCCCGCCAGCACTCACTGTTGCATCTACTTTAAACAGATCATCCAGATTATTTGCTTGTAACTTTTCAATATCTTCAAGCGTAATTAATTGATCAATACCACCGGTAGCCTGACCAACAACATAAATCATTTCCAGATTCTGGCCGCTTTTATCACCCCGAGTATCAGTATCATCTGCCCATGCAAAACCACCATGGCTAATCAAAGCTACAGCGGCAGCTAGTGCGTTGGTTTTAAAACCATGCTTACAAAATATAGAAGATTTCATTACAATACCAAATAATAACTATTTACATTTGCGAAGCATTATCGATATTTAGGGAGCAAATGTAATAACGTTTACATTTGTTACTTTTCATAGAAAAAGAGATGTGATGTTAAAGAATAGTGAGCACGTGAAACCAAGCCTTCAGGGCCAAGCGTTAACTCGAAGACAGAGCTGAAATTAACCACCCTGCTGCTTTAATCAGGGACATCATGCCGTTTGAGTGGACAGGAACATGAAGCTAGATTTTCAAGGTCACTGTAATCAATAAGCCACCTTGTGGCTGATTAGCCGCAGAAATGCGGCCCGACAGAGCCTCAATCTGCCTTTTGGCCAATGCCAAACCTAAACCAAAGCCCCCTGAGTCTTTACCCCTTTCTTTTTCAACGCGAAAAAAGGGCTGAAATATCTTCTCTAAATATTCATCAGGCACACCCGGCCCTTGATCTGCAATAGTTAGCTGAAAATGATCTTTGAGCTTAATCAGCTCAACTTCAACCTGCCCGCCCACCGGCGTGTAACGCAAGGCATTGCGAACAACATTCTCTAATGCCTGCCCCAAGACACGGTTATTTGAGCCTTCAATTGGCGCAACATCAGGCAGATATGCCTGGATGCGACGATCAAAAAACTCAAATCGAGCATCATCAATTATGCTATCAAGCAGATCGACCAGGTCCATTGGCTCCGAACTAATGATAGGCTTCTCAGTATCAATCCAGGCCAAAGTTAGCGCATCCTCAGATAATGCCCGAATACAAGCTACGTCTTTTTTAATACGCTCAATTGAATCCTGGCTCGCTTGCTGATCTTTAGCGTTAAGCGCCATTTCGATACGTGTTATCGGTGTTCTTAATTCATGAGAAAGATCTGCTATCAACTGACGCTGAGTAACTATCAACCCCCCTGTGTGCTCAGCCATAGCATCGAATGTTTGTGCCAAACTAGCCAGCTCATCATTTCGACGACCTAATGAGTCACGTACTCGCACATCATAATTCCCAGCTGCAAACTGTCGCGTAGTTTTTTCTAATTTACGAATTGGGGAAACTAGATGCCGGTACAACAACAAACAAACAACGGCCAAGACACAAAACGGTAGGCCCACCTGCAACATCAGCTGTGTGGTTTGCCATAGGTTACCTGGCCGCATGCGCTGCGGCAGACGGATAATGAAGTGCGTTTCACCATCCTCAAAAAACAGGTCCATTACCGGATTGTAGTTATGATAGAGATGAATCATCCATTCAATACTTCGTCCAAGCCTGAACTCATCTACATAACTCTGATCTATCTTATTTCCGGCGATTAGGTGCAGCTCCGGTGAAACAATGGCAACCCAGGTATATTCTTTATCCTGTAGTTGAATAATCCATCTATTGAGTTCATCCATATCACCTTTTACATACAGAGATTCTGCATGGTTGGCCCAGGCTCTCATCTCCTGCTGGTGATGATCAGCAATATAGCTCATCTCCCGCTCAGTATGATTTACCAGCCAATGTATCCCAGCAAAAAGAACAACGGTGCCCGCCACTAGAATGGCAAACAGCTTCCAGAACAAACCATGATTCATTTATAACAGTACCCTTCGCCATGTACTGTTTCTATATGCGAAGCATCAATGCCTGCCTTGGTTAGTTTTCTACGAACCCTGCTCAGGTGCATATCAAGACTTCGATCGTAACGGCTAAAATCACGATTCATAACCGACTGATAAAGATAAGGCTTACTCAACACCTCGCCTTTACGAATAACCAAAGCCCATAAAAGCTTAAATTCCATTGGGGTTAGAGTTAGTTCTGCAGCGCCTTTAGTGACACTATTTTTCTTTCGATCTAGCTCGAAGCAGGTAGTTTGTAGGAGCGTTTGCTCTATATGCGTTGCCACATTGTTACGCGTTCTGCGTAACAATGCTTCTATACGTAGTAGAAACTCTGTGACATTAAACGGTTTAGAAAGATAATCATCGGCTCCATTGCTGTACCCGGTAATGCGCTCCTGCTCGGCACCGCAAGCAGTTAACATCATCACAGGGGTTTGACGCTTCTTGCGCAGCTTGCTCAATAAGTTGAAGCCATCAAGGCCTGGTAACAGCACATCAAGCAACACCAGATCATAAGCATTACTTAATGCAGAAACCAACCCCTGCCTACCATCGAAGCGCTGATCAGTTTCATAGCCATTCTCGGATAAAAGTGAGCTAATCTGATGATTAAGGGTTCTATCATCTTCAATGATAAGAATACGTGCTGCACTGCTCATTACATTCGCCACATCAAATAACAACAATACCTATTTGCGAATGAATTCTATTTGCAACGAAGAAATAAATCAATTTATGAATTTATAACCCATAACAGCAAACATCTACTGAGGAGCAACTTCAAATGTCATATAGCGAGCTGACCATCGCACATCAGCCATGGGTGAATTTTCTTGAGAGTACAATGTAGCAGCCATCAACCAAGCGCCTGGTTGATCCGGAGTAAAGACCACAAGGCCGCTATCATCAGTTGTTAAGAGTATGCTTTTACGCTCATCACGATAGCGAGTGCCATTAGGAGTTATTTCAACCTCAACCCCAGCAGCAGGCTGACCATCCAATAGCATTTTAACGGTAACCTCCTCTCCCTCAACAATATCGCTAGGATGGGTTACAGGAACTAGCTCAAGCCCCTTCCCTTTGGGCTCGAGAACGGTGTCCGTGGGCGCATTGCGAGTAACATAAACCACCGTGGACATATCAAGAACTTCCGTACGCACCTCTCTTGCACGCTCTGGCAATCGCCCCTGAACTTCCACCTTATTTCCGGGAATGTATTTTACCGTTTCTCTCTTTCCTGTTTTGTAGCCGGTGTAATAGAAAATTGGGCGCTCCTCATAGATCTTATAAGTTCCGTCCATTTCAAACTCCAGATCAAATACGCTACGACGATGACCGGTAAAGAAGTTTCTTAGATAATTCTGATCACCATCAGGTGAAATGATGCGAACGTTCTGTGCCGATATGCCTTTATCTACGCTAAATACAGAGTGAGATGCCGTCAGATCAAAACTCACCCACTGGTCTTCATCACCAGAGATAGTGAATTCCCCTGGTAGTATCCAGCGCGGATGGGCCTGAACGCCCAATGCCAAAGAGGCAAATATAGCTAAAACCATTCCTTTAACACATATCCCCCTTGCAACCTTCACCGTCAACAGCTCCTTATCCTTACTCTTTTTGGATACACCTCTCTTGGTTTCATCAGTCAATCTTCCACCTAAATTGCAGGCACCCTGCCTTTGCTATTGCTTTCTAGAAACTGTGAAGACAATGGTCGAGCTGACCCAAGAGATAATAAAAATGCCAATCTAATTCAGACGCCCCGACACCCCCAGTGTTGTTACATTTTTTACGAGTTTGAGAAAAGGCGCGCTATTTATTTCGCAATTGCAAAATTAAACCTTGCTAAAGTTCGAAGCGCTCTATATTATTCGCGCCACATTGATGCGGGGTGGAGCAGCTTGGTAGCTCGTCGGGCTCATAACCCGAAGGTCGTTGGTTCAAATCCAGCCCCCGCTACCAGATTCAAAATAAAAAAGGTCATCCATCGGATGGCCTTTTTTATTTTCTGCTACAACGTTGAGTTTGTTCCTATAATTCCTTGGTTCAACGATTGCGCAGCAATCATAATCGAGCGCTTCAGCGCGAAGCCCGCAGGGTGGTTACAGCCTAAAGCTGTAACCAATAAATCCAGCCCTACTAATCCGCTCCACCTAAAAAGGTCATGCATTTCCAAAACCAGGATGGCCTTTTTTATTTTCTGCTACAGCGCTGAGTTTGTTCCTTTAATTCCTTGGTTCAACGATTGCGCAGCAATCATCGCCGAGCGCACTGCGCGAAGCCCGCCAGGGTTATTGCAGCACTGAGCTGCAATAAGCAAATCCAGCCTCTAATACACTCCATCTAAAAAGCTCATACATCTCCAAACCAGGATGGCCTTTTTTATTTTCTGATACAACGTTGAGTTTGTTCCTATAATTCCTTGGTTCAACGATTGCGCAGCAATCATCGCCGAGCGCAATGCGCGAAGCCCGTTAGAGTTATTGCAGCACTGAGCTGCAATAAGCAAATCCAGCCCCTTGCCTCTCGCCCCAAAAAAGATCATACATCTCCAAACCAGGATGACCTTTTTATTTTCTGCTACAGCGCTGAGTTTGTTCCTTTAATTCCTTGGTTCAACGATTGCGCAGCAATCATAATCGAGCGCTTCAGCGCGAAGCCCGCAGGGTGGTTACAGCCTAAAGCTGTAACCAATAAATCCAGCCCTACTAATCCGCTCCACCTAAAATGGTCATGCATCTCCAAAACCAAGATAGGCTTTACGATCTATTTTAGGACGGTCACAAAACGTAGCGTTGGTTACTTGGTTACTCTTGCTCTTTATAAGTATCACGCGATTTGTGAATAGGCTTAGCTCTGATGATCAGCCAACAAACCCGGCCATCACCTAACCAAATTTGCACACAAGCAATTCCCTACTATCTTCTATACACCCTACTCGATTCAATATTGCGTTCAACGCAACACAACAATCGATATATATCATTTTACGCGACACACCTAATACATTAGAGTAGCCGCATAATAACCAATCTGTCAGTTAACTCTGACTTAATTAATACGGAATCAGGAAATGTCTAACAACTATTTCAACACGCTTCCTCTGCGTGAACAGCTGGAACAGCTGGGCAAATGTCGTTTTATGTCTATGGACGAGTTCAGCGATGGCGTTGAAGCTCTGAAAGGCAAAAAAATGGTAGTAATCGGCTGTGGTGCACAGGGTCTGAACCAGGGTCTTAACCTGCGTGACAGCGGCCTGGATGTTTCCTACGCTCTACGCCCTGCTGCAATTGCTGAAAAGCGTCAGTCTTGGAAAAACGCTACTGAAAACGGTTTTGTTGTTGGTACATACGAAGAACTAATCCCTACTGCGGACGTTGTTCTGAACCTGACTCCAGACAAGCAGCACACTCCTGTTGTTGAAGCAGTTATGCCTCTGATGAAAGAAGGCGCTTGCCTGTCTTACTCTCACGGTTTCAACATCGTTGAAGAAGGTATGCAGATTCGTGACGACCTGACTGTAATCATGGTTGCTCCTAAGTGCCCAGGTTCTGAAGTACGTGCTGAATACGTACGTGGCTTCGGTGTACCAACACTAATCGCTGTTCACGAAGACAACGATCCTAAAGGTGAAGGTCTTGCACTGGCTAAAGCATACGCTGTAGGTACTGGCGGTCACAAAGCAGGCGTTCTGATGTCTTCTTTCATCGCTGAAGTTAAGTCTGACCTGATGGGTGAACAGACTATCCTGTGCGGTATGCTGCAGACTGGTTCTATCCTGTGCTTCGACAAGATGGTTGAGAAAGGCATCGATGCAGGTTACGCATCTAAGCTGATCCAGTACGGCTGGGAAACTATCACTGAAGCTCTGAAATACGGCGGCGTGACTAACATGCTGGATCGTCTTTCTAACCCAGCTAAGATCAAAGCATTTGATCTGTCTGAAGAACTGAAAGTGATCATGCGCCCACTGTACAACAAGCATCAGGATGACATCATCGACGGTACTTTCTCTCGCGTGATGATGGAAGACTGGGCGAACGATGACAAGAACCTTCTGGGCTGGCGCGCAGAAACTGCTGAGACTAACTACGAGAAGACTCCGGCAGGCGACGTAGAAATTTCTGAACAGGAATTCTTCGACAACGGCATCCTGATGGTTGCTATGGTTAAAGCAGGTGTTGAGCTGGCATTCGAAACGATGACTGCTGCTGGCATCATCGCTGAATCTGCTTACTACGAGTCTCTGCACGAAACTCCGCTGATTGCTAACACAATCGCACGTAAGAAACTGTACGAAATGAACGCAACTATCTCTGATACTGCAGAGTACGGCTGCTACCTGTACAACCACGCTTGCCTGCCACTGCTAGGCGACTTCATGAAAAACATCGACACTGATGTAATCGGCAAAGGTCTGGACCTGGCTGACACAGGCGTAGACAACGCTCGCCTTATCGAAGTTAACGCTGCACTGCGCGCACACCCTGTAGAAGCAGTAGGTGCTGAACTTCGTAAGCACATGGCCGACATGAAGAAGATCGTATAAGTCATTATTACTTAAACACTTCTTTTAGATAGAAAGATAAAGCCAGGGCCTTTGGCCTTGGCTTTTTTTTGCCCTTTTACTGCGTTTTATCGAGCTATTTATTAGAACCATGAACAAGATCATCGTCGAAAATTACAGCGCTGAATTTGGTGAATCATTCACCCTTTCCAACATAAACTGGACTCTGGAAGAAAATCAGCACTGGGTGGTTACTGGTACAAACGGTTCCGGTAAATCTGCATTGTCAGCTATTCTGGCGGGAGCTGGTGAGCAAACTTCTGGTTCTATATCAGGATTACCTGAACGCGTTGAGCTGGTTTCTTTTGAGGCTCAGGCGGAACTGATCGAGCGTGAGTTAAAGAAAGATGACGCCGACATTATGGACGTTATCTCTGAGGGCACCCCGGTTCGTCAAATCCTTGAAGAAGGTAAAGACGAAAACCCTGATTTCGATGCTGATCTG
>NZ_JAAEQH010000060.1 GCF_024231755.1 Neptuniibacter sp. | reverse complement strand
GGTGATGTTCGCTTTAAGTAATGCTATACTCCCGCCGAATAATTTATCGACTTTATTAAGAGTAAAATAATGGCAGATTTATCGAAGTACAGAAACATTGGTATTTTCGCGCACGTTGATGCGGGTAAAACCACTACTACTGAGCGTATCCTAAAGCTTACAGGTACTATCCATAAAACAGGTGAGGTTCATGATGGTGAATCTACTACTGACTTCATGGATCAAGAAGCTGAGCGCGGTATTACTATCCAGTCTGCGGCAGTAAGCTGTTTCTGGAAAGATCACCGTTTCAACGTTATCGATACTCCTGGACACGTTGACTTCACAGTTGAAGTTTACCGTTCACTTAAAGTATTAGATGGCGGTGTGGGTGTATTCTGTGGTTCTGGTGGTGTTGAACCACAATCAGAAACTAACTGGCGTTACGCGAATGAGTCAGGTGTTGCACGTATTATCTTCGTAAACAAATTAGACCGTATGGGTGCTGATTTTTACCGTGTAACAGCGCAAGTACAAAAAGTACTTGGTGCTACTCCACTTATCATGACTTTACCAATCGGTATTGAAGATGATTTTGTTGGTGTTGTTGATGTTTTAAACAAGCAAGCATACGTATGGGATGACACTGGTCTTCCAGAAAACTACGAAATCACAGACGTTCCTGCAGACATGGTAGAAAAAACTGAAGAATACCATGAGATGCTTATCGAAACTGCTGTAGAGCAAGACGATGACCTAATGGAAGCGTACATGGAAGGTGAAGTACCTTCAGTTGAAGATATCAAGCGTTGTATCCGTAAAGGTACTCGTGACCTTGCTTTCTTCCCTACATTCTGTGGTTCTGCATTCAAAAACAAAGGTGTTCAACTAGTACTTGACGCTGTTGTTGATTACTTACCATCTCCTACAGAAGTTGACCCTCAACCTCTTATGGATGAAGAAGGTAACGAAACTGGCGAGCATGCAATCGTATCTGCTGATGAGTCTTTCAAAGCATTAGCATTTAAGATCATGGATGACCGTTTTGGTGCATTAACATTCGTACGTATTTACTCAGGTAAACTTAACAAGGGTGACACTATCCTTAACTCGTTTACTGGTAAAACAGAGCGTGTTGGCCGTATGGTTGAGATGCAAGCTGACGAACGTAAAGAGTTAACTAGCGCACAAGCTGGTGACATCATTGCAATCGTAGGTATGAAAAACGTTCAAACTGGTCACACTCTATGTGATCCGAAAGACAAAGTAACTCTAGAGCCAATGGTATTCCCAACTCCAGTAATCTCGATTGCTGTACAGCCTAAAGATAAAGGCGGTAATGAGAAAATGGGTATTGCTATCGGTAAAATGGTTGCAGAAGATCCGTCTTTCCAAGTTGAGACTGATGAAGATTCAGGCGAAACTATCCTTAAAGGTATGGGTGAGCTTCACTTAGATATCAAAGTAGATATCCTTAAGCGTACTTACGGCGTAGACCTTATTGTTGGTCAACCACAGGTTGCTTACCGTGAAACTATCACTCGTGAAATCGAAGATAGCTACACGCATAAGAAACAATCTGGTGGTTCTGGTCAGTTCGGTAAAATTGATTACCGCATCAAGCCAGGCGAAGCGAATTCAGGCTTCACGTTCACTTCATCAGTTGTTGGTGGTAACGTACCGAAAGAATTCTGGCCTGCAGTTGAGAAAGGCTTTAAGTCAATGATGGGTGAAGGTGTTCTAGCTGGCTTCCCAGTACTTGACGTTGAAGTTGAGCTTTTCGACGGTGGCTTCCACGCCGTGGATTCATCTGCAATTGCTTTCGAAATCGCTGCTAAAGGCGCTTTCCGTCAGTCTATCCCTAAAGCGGGTGCACAACTTCTTGAGCCAATCATGAAAGTTGACGTGTTCACACCAGAAGATCACGTAGGTGATGTAATTGGTGACCTTAACCGTCGTCGTGGTATGTTAAGCAATCAAGAAGCTGGTTTAACTGGCGTTCGTATTAAAGCTGACGTACCGTTATCAGAAATGTTCGGTTACATCGGTTCACTACGTACAATGACATCTGGTCGTGGTCAGTTCTCTATGGAGTTCTCACACTACGC
>NZ_JAAEQH010000059.1 GCF_024231755.1 Neptuniibacter sp. | reverse complement strand
TACGTCTTCCAAGAGATGCTGTCGAAGAATCCCCACCTTTTCTCTTGCTGTGTATTGCTTCCTTTTCTTTGTCATTGTTTCTCCTCCCATTGTATACTAACTCTGATGTGGCTTTTCTCCAATTCCATCTGAAGCAATACATACCCAGTAGTAATACGTTGTCCCAAGTGTAACATTTGGATCATCATAAGATGTACCTGAAACAAATGTACTGAGTTGACGTTCACCAGTTAAGGATGTAGCACGGTCCACTCGATATGCGGTGGCACCAGAAACGGAGTTCCAAGTCACACGCACTTTATCAGAGTATGTACCATCAGTTGCTTGGACATTAGTCGGAGCGGGAATATTGCTATCATGAAGGTAGGCTGTCGCGTGATTGCTATAACCACTTTCGCCAGAACCATCAACCGCCGTCAGCCAATAACAATAGAATTCACCAATGCTAGCTGTGGTATCTTTGAAAAAAGCCGTGCTGGTAACGTTTGTAATAAATTGTTTGCTGCCATAGAGTGATTTAGCACGATACAATTTATAGTAATCAGCGCCAGACACAGGGGTTACACTGAACCATATTTCGTCAATGGTGCCGACTGCCGCCAGGTTTGTAGGAGCTGGGGGAGCGAGAAGTGGGTGAGCTGTAATTTGAAAGCTGCTAAACAGATTCGATAATACAACTATCAAACTAACCAGTAAAGCTAATGACAACTTCTTACTTACTCTATTTTTAAACATAATATCCTCCTCATTCATCTGTGACTCTTACAACTGTGACGAACTACTAGAGTTGAGTTGCGACTGATTGCAAAGCCAGCTAACGACATAGCTCACCTGCTGGGCGGGTCTAGCGTGTGACGGTTGCCATTTGTCACCGTCGCAGGCGTGGAGCAGTTGAAATTGCCGCCGCTAGCGCAGTCAGGTGCAGCGATTGTTATGCCACCACTACTCCAAAGTCATAGATTGATGTGATTTCCTGACATCAACCTGCTTTCCTTGTTCATCCCGCCTTGCGCCCCAGGCGCAATGAAATACTAATCCCGACCAACAAGCCCATACCTGCGCCGCTGAGCGTTCCTAGAATACTGGCTCCCAGAGTATACCCCCAATAGGCGCTATGTTCCCACCTCCACACACTGCCATCTTGCAGGAGAACATATTTGACTGTCTCATTTCCCCTGTCACAAAGACTAATCTCAACACTATCAATAACCTCACCAGGCGGTGCAGGAGTTTGGGGATAATAGCATGGCGGGGACCTTTCCATACTGAGATATTCATCAGTCAGTCGCCACTCCCAACTATCTGATTGGGAAGTAAAAACCTGGTCGTCAGTGGTTTCAACTGTAATACTCCAGGTACTGGCGGCAGCAATCTTGACAGATCTTTCTGAAGGAGCACCTAACGACTGCCACTTCGCAAAAGCACCAGAGTTCAGAAATTCGTAGATTGTTCCCCCAAGATAGTTGCCTGAGTACAATCCTAGCCCGGTGATGAGTATTGGAATAAGGATTATAGAGAGAAGGTTGTTTGGACGTCTGAAAGCACTGTAAGACGTACTCAATGCTGTCACGGTCGCCTTCTGCGCTTGAATCTCAACTGAATTCAGTTCAGCACTCTCGCGCACAAGCATGTGCGCTACAACAGCAAAGACGGCCGGCATAGCCAGACCAACTATTATTGTAACCAAGAATAGTTGGTCTGCTGAACGTTGAAGCAAATAGCTGTTGCCCCAACGCACAATGTCAAGACCGAGCAACACAAAGGCAGACTTGTACCTCAAGAACAGCGGCCAGAACGCAATTACAATCAATATTGTCAGTCCCACGCCAGGGATCATAGGAAACAAGTGTTCTAGCTCAAAAACGCCTACATGGATTGGACGCCCGAAATTGAACTCGGCAATAATGGCCCAGAGAGGTGTGGCAATGATTGGCTTCAGGGTAAACAGTCCAGCCATGGTTGCGAATCGGTTGCGGGATTCACTCAGAATACGAAAGCCAATAATGGCAGCAATCAACAAAGACGGCGCTGCTGGAGCTACTATACACACCATTTCACAGATCTCGATTCAATATAATATTTGGTCACCCCTATTACCTTTCGAATTCGTCTCTATATCACTTTGACTGTATTGATTGTGTTGCAAGGCAGCATAACG
>NZ_JAAEQH010000058.1 GCF_024231755.1 Neptuniibacter sp. | reverse complement strand
TGCTGAAAAAACCGGCAAAGCACACCTAGATATCTTCGAGGAAGCGCTTGATAACATCCGCCCAACAGTAGAGGTTAAGTCTCGTCGTGTTGGTGGTTCAACTTATCAGGTTCCAGTTGAAGTACGTCCAGTTCGTCGTAACGCGCTAGGTATGCGTTGGATGGTTGAAGCTGCACGTAAACGTGGCGAAAAGTCTATGGCACAACGCCTAGCGGCTGAAATGCTAGACGCAGCAGATAATAAAGGTTCAGCGGTTAAGAAACGTGAAGACGTTCACCGTATGGCCGAAGCAAACAAAGCGTTTGCTCACTACCGTTGGTAATCAACGTTATTTAACTGAGAGAGATTTATGCCTCGTAAGACCTCGATTGAGCGTTATCGCAATATTGGTATTGTGGCTCACGTGGACGCGGGTAAAACCACGACCACAGAGCGTGTTCTGTTTTATACAGGACTGTCTCACAAAATCGGTGAAGTGCACGATGGTGCTGCTACCATGGACTGGATGGAGCAAGAGCAGGAGCGTGGTATTACTATCACGTCTGCTGCGACTACCTGTTTCTGGAAAGGCATGAATCAGCAATTCGAAGATCATCGAATTAACATCATTGATACGCCAGGGCACGTTGACTTCACGATCGAAGTTGAGCGTTCTTTGCGTGTACTTGATGGTGCAGTTGTTGTGCTATGTGCTTCCTCAGGTGTTCAGCCTCAGACGGAAACAGTTTGGCGCCAGGCTAACAAATATGAAGTGCCTCGCATGGTGTTCGTCAATAAGATGGATCGCATCGGAGCAGATTTCTTCATGGTTGTTGAGCAGCTTAAAGAGCGGCTTGGTGCCAACGCCGTACCAATAAACTTCCCGATCGGCGCGGAAGAGAGCTTTGTTGGTGTGGTGGACCTGATTCGCATGAAAGCCATTATGTGGAATGAAGCTGATCAGGGAATGACCTATGAGCTGGAAGATATTCCGGCTGATTTGCAGGCTAAAGCTGATGAGCTGCATGAGCAGCTGGTTGAAGCGGCAGCAGAAGCAAATGATGAATTGATGGATAAGTACCTTGAAGAAGGTGAGTTGTCCTTAGATGAAATCAAACAAGGGTTGCGTGCGCGTACACTTGATAATGATATTGTTCTTATGCAGGCAGGTTCTGCATTTAAGAATAAGGGTGTACAAGCGGTACTGGATGCTGTTGTCGAATTTATGCCGTCTCCAATCGAAGTAAAAGCGATTGAGGGTACGCTTGATGATAAAAATGAAACAGTAGCAGAACGTCATGCTGATGATGACGCTCCCTTTGCGGCGCTTGCGTTCAAAATAGCAACGGATCCTTTTGTTGGTACGCTTACTTTCGTACGTGTTTATTCCGGTGTGTTGAAGTCTGGTGATGGGGTTTATAACTCTGTTAAGGGCAAAAAAGAACGTGTAGGCCGTATGGTTCAAATGCATTCTAATAACCGAGAAGAGATCAAAGAGGTTCGCGCAGGCGACATCGCAGCTCTTATCGGTATGAAGGATGTAACAACCGGTGATACTTTATGTGATATTGACGACAAGATTATTCTGGAGCGTATGGAATTTCCTGCCCCGGTAATTTCTGTTGCAGTAGAGCCTAAGTCTCAAGCAGATCAGGAAAAAATGGGTGTCGCACTGGGTAAGCTTGCTCAGGAAGATCCGTCCTTCCAGGTTGAGACTGATAAAGAGACCGGTCAAACGATTATTTCCGGTATGGGTGAATTACACCTAGATATTCTTGTGGATCGAATGAAGCGAGAGTTTAAGGTTGAAGCCAATATCGGTAAGCCGCAGGTAGCTTACCGCGAGAAGATTAAGCAGTCTGTCGATGCAAACCATAAGTTTGTACGTCAGTCTGGTGGTCGCGGTCAATACGGTCATGTAGTTGTTGAATTTAGCCCTTCGGAAGATGAAGGTTTGGAATTCATCAATGAGATTGTCGGTGGTGCTATCCCTCGGGAATTTATACCGGCCGTACAAAAGGGCATAGAAGAGCAGATGCATAACGGCGTTATCGCAGGTTATCCACTGATCGGTTTAAAAGCTCGTTTGTATGACGGTTCCTTTCATGATGTTGACTCCAACGAAATGGCGTTTAAAATTGCGGCTTCTCAGGCTCTGAAGAAGTTTGCACAGGATGCTGATCCTTGCCTGTTGGAGCCGGTTATGAAGGTTGAAGTTGTTACTCCTGAAGATTATATGGGCGATGTGATGGGTGACCTCAACCGTCGTCGAGGTCTTGTTCAGGGTATGGAAGATAGTTCTTCGGGTAAGGTTATTGATGCATTAGTTCCTCTAGGTGAGATGTTCGGTTATGCAACCGATCTGCGCTCAGCTACTCAGGGTCGTGCTACTTATTCGATGGAGTTTTATGAGTACGGCGAAGCGCCAAAAAATGTCGCTGATGCTGTTATCAATTTTACTTAAATATTTATTTGCCAATAATGGCTTATAGAGGTATTAGACGTGGCTAAAGAACAATTTGAACGCTCTAAACCGCACGTTAACGTTGGTACAATCGGCCACGTTGACCACGGTAAAACTACACTGACTGCAGCTCTGACACGCGTATGTGCAGAAGTATGGGGCGGCGACGCTGTTGCATTCGATGGTATCGACAACGCACCAGAAGAGCGTGAGCGTGGTATCACGATCGCGACTTCTCACGTTGAGTACGATTCTCCAGAGCGTCACTACGCTCACGTAGACTGCCCAGGACACGCTGACTACGTTAAGAACATGATCACTGGTGCTGCACAGATGGACGGCGCGATTCTGGTATGTGGTGCTACAGACGGCCCAATGCCTCAGACTCGTGAGCACATCCTGCTGTCTCGTCAGGTTGGTGTACCATACATCGTTGTATTCCTGAACAAAGCAGACCTGCTGGCTGAAGACTGTGGCGGTTCTGACTCTGAAGAATACGAAGAGATGCTGGAACTGGTAGAAATGGAACTGCGTGAGCTGCTGGATCAGTACGAATTCCCAGGTGACGACACTCCAATCATCCCAGGTTCTGCTCTGATGGCGCTGAACGGCGAAGACGACAACGAGCTGGGTACTACTGCTGTTAAAACTCTGGTTGAGACTCTGGATTCTTACATCCCAGAGCCAGAGCGTGCAATCGACGGTGCATTCATAATGCCTATCGAGGACGTATTCTCTATCCAGGGTCGTGGTACTGTAGTAACAGGTCGTGTTGAGCGCGGTATCATCAACGTTGGTGACGACGTTGAGATCGTAGGTATCAAAGAGACAACTACTACTACTTGTACTGGTGTTGAGATGTTCCGTAAGCTGCTTGACGAAGGTCGTGCAGGTGAGAACATTGGTGCGCTGCTGCGTGGTACTAAGCGTGAAGAAGTTGAGCGTGGTCAGGTACTGGCTGCTCCAGGTTCTATCACTCCTCACACTCGTTTCGAAGGTGAAGTATACGTACTGTCCAAAGAAGAAGGCGGTCGTCACACTCCATTCTTCAAAGGCTACCGTCCACAGTTCTACTTCCGTACAAC
>NZ_JAAEQH010000057.1 GCF_024231755.1 Neptuniibacter sp. | reverse complement strand
TACCAACTACGTTTCCATTTACTAAGTAAGTCGGATTTCAATTCAAACTGGTTGTTAGTTATTACCTGTTCTATCCCTTTCCACTGAATTTGTGCTGCTTCGTATGAAACCTCTAACCAATCTTCAGCCATGAGCAACCCGATTACTCCATCAAGGTTGGATAACTCTTCTGTCAATTTCTCACTGTCTCCTACACGTGAGAATTTAATGCTTCGAGTCTCTTCTGTAGCTTCGGACATAGTTGTATTTCCCTTACGATTTAATTCAGCTTAAGCCTTCCAGTTAGAGTAAGGTCAAGAAAAGCGGTAAAAAATAAAAAACTATTTTCAGAGTCTATTGTCACAGTGGGTAGTGTGGAGCTATATTAAAAGGCATGAACATGAAACGGTTTTTCACCATCTTTGCACTTTTAATGACGTTGTTTGGAACAACTCAGATGAGTGTGGCTGCAGCTTTGCCAATGGAGCATATGTCTTCTGATATGAACTCTATGGTAGAGATGGGAGGTGATATGCATTCAGCCGTTGATTGTGCTGATCAGCCAGGGTGCGAGTTACAGAGTTCATGTGGAGGACATCTTTGTTCTGCCATTTCCAGTGTTACATCATTGGACATAGCTTATCCACCCTTTACCAAGCCTATTTATAAGGCGACTTTGATGTCGCTGTATCTCACCCAGAAAGATAGACCCCCTCAAGTCCTGATGAGCTAATCATCAGGAGCGTAATGCTTCCTGCTTATCCAAAGTAATACCCATCAGCTCTAGGCGTGGGTGCATTTAACTTATGCAGGGAATATCAGAATGAATATCTCACAAGCAGCAAAGTTTACTGGCCTGACCAGTAAGACAATCCGTTTTTACGAAGAAAAGGGGATCATCCCTAAGGCTCGCCGGTCCGATAACGGTTATCG
>NZ_JAAEQH010000056.1 GCF_024231755.1 Neptuniibacter sp. | reverse complement strand
TACAGAGCGATGTTCTTAGTCAGGATCTCGGTAGTGTTTTTAGCGCGTACCAGACCCGCTTCCAGCATGGCAAAGCCTGCTGCCATCCACATTACCAGTGCGCCACACACTAGGAAGTAGAAAGTATCCAGTGCGTATTTAAGCTGGGTTACATCACCAGCTGTAGAGTTTAGTAATTCTTCCATTGGGTTCTCCTCCAGAAGCTAAAAAAGAAATTCTGTTTTAAAGCGCTTCGTCGCCGGATTCGCCTGTACGAATACGAACAACCTGCTCTAGTGGAGTGACGAAGATTTTGCCGTCACCGATTTTGCCAGTCTGAGAAGCTTGGCTGATTGCTTCTACTACCTGGTCTACAATTTCGTCGGACACTGCAGCGTCAACGCGTACTTTTGGAAGGAAGTCCACAACGTACTCTGCACCACGGTACAGTTCAGTGTGACCTTTCTGGCGACCGAATCCTTTCACTTCTGTTACGGTAATACCCTGTACACCGATTTCAGAAAGTGCTTCACGGACATCATCCAGCTTGAATGGTTTGATGACTGCGGAGATCATTTTCATTTTGTTGTCCCCCATTAAGACAAATTCTTATGCTTCAGCATGAAGCGTGTAGCTATAAATCATTATTTCGATTTGCACAGGTAATAGCGAAGCCTATGCCACTTTTTAAAACCTTATTTATTTCAGTGGGTTACGGGTATTTATTTTTTTGTGCTCATTTTTTGTGCAATAAATTGGGGCGGGGTCTAGTGCGTGCACAGTGCTTCTGCACTGTTTTGGTGCTCTATTGAATGCAGGGTTTTTGTTGTTATAGTTGCAGGGCTATCTATCTATTACTTGGAGCGTTAAATGATCAATCCGCAGCTGATCGAAGGTCTTTCTGAACAGTTTTCTCAGTTGATGTCAGGTGAAAGTAAGTTGCCGGGGCAGGATTCCCTTCAGGAGCAGGTAAAGGCTATTCTGCAGGGAACATTCGATCGCCTGGATCTGGTAAGCCGTGAGGAATTTGACGCACAGAAGGCGGTATTGCTACGCACCCGGGAAAAAGTTGAAGCGCTAGAGCAGCAGCTGTTAGAGCTGGAAAAATCATTAGGTGAAAAGGACTGATCAGAGGGTTGTCATGAATATAGGTCAGCAGTTATTCAAAAACTCCCCTCAGGCGATTATGGTCACTGACCGGGATAACAATATTATCCAAGTAAATGACGCCTTTGAGAAAATTACCGGCTACACCTTTGCTGAGGTTGCGGGTGAAAATCCGCGCCTTTTAGGTGCAGGGCACCTTAATGAACGCTTCTATGAAGACCTTTGGCTGCATCTGAGCAGCGAGGGACACTGGCAGGGGGAGCTGTGGAACAGGCATAAAGATGGTGGGGTTTACCCAGCCTGGTTCAATATGCTGAATATGACTGACGAGAAAGGTGAGCTTACCGGTCATATAGCGCAGTTTTTTAATATCAGTGAACTAAAGGCAGATATCGAGACCCTGAGTCAGCAGGCTCAATACGACGAACTGACTCATCTACCCAACTGGGATATGTTTCAGGATCTGCTTAGTGCACGGATGAAAAAGTGTGACAAAAGTGGTGAAAAGTTAGCCGTGGTGTTGGTGGATCTGGATCGCTTTAAGTGGATCAACGACAACCTTGGCCGAAATGTGGGTGATAATCTGCTACAAGAAGTCGCGCGTCGCCTGGGTTCAGTTGTGCGTGGTGACGATGCCCTCGCTCGTTTGAGTAGTGATGAGTTTGTCATGATGCTTACATCTGTAGATGGTGTAGAAGCAGCTGTGAAAGTTGCGCAGCGAGTGGTTGAGCAGTTGTCTCATGGCATTTTTGTGGATCATCGAGAGATCTTCATTAGTGGTAGTGTTGGGATCTCTATCTACCCTGGACACGGGGATCGTGCCAAAGACCTGGTTAAAAAGGCCGATGTAGCTATGTATGCGGCCAAACAAAGTGGTCGAAATACCTTCCGTGTCTACAGCGACTTAATGGAACGCAGCAAAGGTCCTCAGATTCTGCGTGAAGAAGATCTGACCAAGGCGCTTGTTAGCGGCGAGATTCAGATGACCTATCTACCGGTCTATAGCATCTATAGTCATCAGGTGGTGGCGGTACATGCCCGACCGAGCTGGAATCATGAAGAGTTGGGTTTGATTCCATTTGCAGAATTTTCTGGTTTACTACAGAGCCCAGAGTCGTTGGATCACTATGAACAGTGGTTGGATCAGGAGCTGGGTGGCTTACAGATAGTTTGGGAGCGTTTCCCTGGCTTACGTTTTATCTCTTTCCGTCTGGAAGCGCAGCAACTGCAGAGTAAGGCTGCTATCCAACGCTGGGTCGCTCAACTAACCCAGTACCAGTTGGCGGGTCGGATGATGGTCGATGTTGACCTGCGCACCGCTCTTGAAAAAGAGGGAGCGCTATTTGATCTACTGACAACGGAAGCCTTGTTGTCAGTCAGCGGTTTTGCCCACCAGAGCCCTCATATAGACCAATTGAAAGAGATTCACCCGGATATCATCAAGTTGGATGCAGAACTGATTACTACTATGGGTAGCGATGAAGGACGTCAGAAGATTGTTGATGTAGTGATGGATCTAGCAGAACGCCTAGAAATCGAAGTGATGGCCGATGGTGTCACCTCTGCTGGCCAGCGTGGTCAGTTGATGGGGCAAGGTTGTATGTTGATGCAGGGGCGCTATTTTGGTTCGCCGTTGAGCCTAGAGCAGTTGCTGGATCATCTTGCGGTAGAGCATTAGACTAGGGCCTGTTAACACTAATTTATTCATCCCTGTTGAGACTAGAAAAGCGTCAATCTAGGCAAGAGGAGAGAATTTAGTGGTTCTAAATGAACGACGAGTAACAACGAGTGGCGCTTTTATAGCCTCAATCCGAAGGACTGGGGCCATTTATGCCCTCAACTTCGTTATTATTCGCTTATTTAGAATAACTAAACTACGCTCATGCTGCCTTGTTGAGAACAAAAAT
>NZ_JAAEQH010000055.1 GCF_024231755.1 Neptuniibacter sp. | reverse complement strand
TAGAGTTACTGTCATCTTAACGTTATCACCAGGCATTACCATTTCTACGCCTTCTGGTAACTGTACGTCACCTGTTACGTCAGTTGTACGGAAGTAGAACTGTGGACGGTAACCTTTGAAGAAAGGAGTATGACGACCACCTTCATCTTTAGAAAGTACGTATACTTCTGAAGTGAATGTAGTATGTGGGTTGATTGAACCAGGCTTAGCTAGTACTTGACCACGTTCAACGTCTTCACGCTTAGTACCACGTAAAAGTGCACCAATGTTCTCACCAGCACGACCTTCGTCAAGAAGCTTACGGAACATTTCAACACCAGTACAAGTAGACTTAGTAGTCTCTTTGATACCAACGATTTCAACTTCGTCGTTCACGTTGATGATACCAGCTTCAACACGACCAGTTACTACTGTACCACGGCCTTGGATTGAGAAAACGTCTTCGATAGGCATGATGAATGGCTTATCGATGTCACGCTCTGGCTCTGGGATGTAAGAATCTAGTGCTTCTGCAAGCTCAACGATCTTGTCTTCCCACTGCTTTTCGCCTTCAAGTGCTTTAAGAGCAGAACCTTGAATTAGTGGTAAGTCATCACCTGGGAAGTCGTACTCAGAAAGAAGTTCACGAACTTCCATTTCTACTAGCTCAAGTAGCTCTTCGTCGTCAACCATGTCACATTTGTTCATGAATACAACGATGTAAGGTACGCCAACCTGACGAGAAAGTAGGATGTGCTCACGCGTTTGTGGCATAGGGCCGTCAGTCGCAGCTACTACTAAGATAGCGCCGTCCATTTGAGCAGCACCAGTGATCATGTTTTTAACATAATCGGCGTGTCCAGGACAATCTACGTGTGCGTAGTGACGAGTTGGTGTATCGTACTCAACGTGAGAAGTTGAGATTGTGATACCACGCTCGCGCTCTTCTGGAGCGTTATCGATTGATGCGAAATCTTTAGCAACACCGCCGTATACTTTTGCAAGTACGTTAGTGATTGCTGCAGTTAGTGTAGTTTTACCGTGGTCAACGTGGCCGATTGTACCAACGTTTACGTGCGGTTTTACGCGTTCAAACTTTTCTTTTGCCATCTTAAAAAATTCCTAATTAAGAAATTAAAGCCTGACTCACTATTGAGCCAGACAAGCTAAAATCATATAACAGCGCGAGCTGAAATTATTGTATCTGCAACCTGTTTAGAGGCTTCAGCGTACTTCAAAAACTCCATAGAGTAAGAAGCACGGCCCTGTGTTGCAGATCGTAAAGCAGTTGCATAACCAAACATTTCAGAAAGAGGAACCTGAGCATTAACTTGCTTAAGTCCACCTATTGCATCTTCCATGCCTTCGATTATGCCGCGACGACGGTTTAAGTCGCCAACTACATCACCCATGTTTGAGTCAGGAGTGATTACTTCAACCTTCATCATTGGCTCTAAAAGTACAGGGGCAGCCTTAAGCGCCCCAGCTTTCATTGCCATTGAACCTGCAATTTTAAATGCCATTTCATTCGAGTCTACATCATGGAATGAACCATCATATAAAGTCGCTTTAACGCCAAGTAATGGGTAGCCTGCCAGTACACCTTGAGACATTTGCTCTTGGATACCTTTGTCTACCGCAGGGATAAATTCTTTAGGAACCGAACCACCTACAGTTTCGTTAACGAACTCATAAATTGGTGCTTCATCATCCGAAATATCCATCGGTTCAAGTTTAACCCAGACGTGACCATATTGACCACGACCACCTGATTGACGTACAAACTTCCCTTCAACTTCAACAGTTGAACGAATAGCTTCTCGGTATGCAACCTGCGGCTTACCAACGTTACATTCAACACTGAATTCACGTTTCATACGGTCGACAATGATATCAAGGTGAAGTTCACCCATACCAGAAATAATAGTCTGGCCTGATTCTTCGTCAGTTTGTACTCTGAAAGACGGATCTTCTGCCGCTAGTTTACCTAACGCGATACCCATCTTATCTTGGTCAGCGACTGTGCGAGGCTCAACCGCAACAGAGATAACTGGCTCTGGGAACTCCATACGCTCTAGCGTAGTGATAGAGTTCGGATCACACAGTGTCTCACCTGTTGTTACGTCTTTAAGACCAATAGCTGCCGCAATATCGCCTGCGTAAACTTCTTTGATCTCTTCACGTGAGTTTGAATGCATCTGTACGATACGACCAAATCGCTCACGCTTACTTTTAACTGGGTTATAAACCGCGTCACCCTGTTTAACAGTACCAGAGTAAACACGGAAAAAGGTTAAAGTGCCAACAAACGGGTCTGTTGCAATTTTAAATGCAAGTGCAGCAAACGGCGCTTTATCATCAGCTGGACGTTCTTCCTCAGTTCCATTTTCTAGGATACCTTGGATTTGTTTCACTTGTGTTGGTGCAGGCATGTATTCAACAACGCCATCAAGCACAGCTTGAACGCCTTTGTTTTTAAATGCACTACCACACGTAATGGGAACAATTTCGTTCGCTAATGTGCGTTGACGTAAGGCAGATTTAATCTCTGCTTCACTTAACTCTTCACCTTCTAAGTACTTATCCATTAGTTCTTCAGAGGCTTCAGCTGCACTTTCAACTAAATGAGAGTGCCATTCTTGAGCGAGCTCTTGAAGTTCTGCCGGTATTGCCTCATAAGAGAAAGTCATACCCTGGTCCGCTTCGTTCCAGTTAATGGCTTTCATTTTTATAAGGTCAATAACACCTTTAAAGTCGTCTTCAGCGCCAATTGGCAACTGGATTGGAACAGGCGGTGCTCCAAGACGAGATTTCACCTGGTCTACAACCGTTAAGTAGTCAGCGCCGGTGCGATCCATTTTA
>NZ_JAAEQH010000054.1 GCF_024231755.1 Neptuniibacter sp. | reverse complement strand
TGTTATTGATACACGGACTGTTGTTACTAGACGGAGACCATTCAGCGTCCTGTGCTGGTCAAAATGTATACCAGCGCACACTATGGGAGTTATCACACCGGAACACATTGATCCTATGCAAAAAAAGACTATCTTTCTGTCAAAGAATGTAACTAAGCTACGGTTTTTTTAGCTTTTTTTACCTATCTGACTTACCAGCCTCTATCCCGGATATTTCATAAACAAGCAGTAGCCTGTCACTTTTAGGTTCATTATTACCTTTGATGGTCTACTGCACTTTAATTAATGCCCACATCTGAGATTTTTTCCACTGATCACCCCTTCAGTCACCTCTTTGTGCCCTTGTACCGAGTTTAGAGACGAACCTCTCCCCCAGAATACTCTTCATCTGGTCTCGGAGACTCTCTTTCTACCTTTAGAGCTGGGTTAACCTGGCTTTGATCGGAGTCTTCTATAAAAGAACTCCGTCACATCTCGTAAGAGTGCTTTAAATGGACTGCTGCTTGGGAGGTGTAATTTGATCCTGTCCTTATACTCAACCACCTTGACTGCAATTTTGCAGAGTGTGGCTATCACTGTCGATGGCTGGGCTTTCTCTAGGCTGGTGCCTTTCAGCGCTTGGCTTCTGAAGTCATGGTGTACAACATAAGCGGCACAGGCATAAAACAGTCTCAGATGATTCGCTTTAAAGCTTTGATCTGAGAGCCGGTCACCTGATAAATCGTTTTTCAGGTGTTTGATGTAGTTCTCATCTTGCCCCCTGGGGCAATAGAGTTCTTCGTAAATGGTCTTAGCCGAGGCGGCTTTAATCGAGGTCACGACAAAGCGCGGATTATCACCGTCTTGATTCACCTCCGCTTTGTAAATAACCCGAGTATCCAGTCCGTCCCAGCTTGCGGCTTGATAGTCCGCCTCTCCATACTGTTTAAAACTATAGGGCGCCGGGTCGCTATGGATCCGATTAAGCGCCAACTTTTGACGGGCTTCCTTCAGTGCTTTTTCTGCTTTAGGTCTCAAGACCTTTTTATCTCCGGCACCTTTTCCAAATACAAAATCCGCATGAGGTTCATCCTGAATGACGCGCATCATCTCAGGCTGGGAAAAGTGGCTATCACCTCGAACCAGCAAATGTGTTTTTGGCCATCGTTGTCGAATCACGTGAATGACACGCTTGAGAATAGCGGCATTTTCTTTACCGGTTGGCGTCTTTCCTGGACGTAAAATAGCAGTAATCAGCTGACCGGTGAGCCCCTCAAATATCAGCAAAGGTAAATAGCAGTAGTCATTATATTTACCATGAAACAGGCTCATTTGCTGATTGCCATAGGTTGTTGCTGAGGTGTGATCCAGATCGATAATAATCGCTGAAGGAGGCTGTTCATAGCTGCAGACAAAATGATCAACAAAGGCTTTGGCCATGCGGTAAATATCTTTGTTAGAGATCGCCTGCCCCAAGCGGGTAAAGGTTGCTGCGGCTGCGAGATGCTGGTCTGGGTTCAATGGGTCACGGCCAGTGGCCATCTTAAAGATGGGGTCTTTGCGAAGGTGATTGCTATCATTGGCATCCTCATAACCACAGGCGACCTGCAGAGTTCTTTGAGTCAAAAGATCTTGTATGGAATGATCAATATAGGAGGGGTGTCGCTTATCATGGACAGCCTCTGCCATCCGTCGAATCAAATCACTCTGTAAAAGAGACTGGCGTAGCAAAAGTGCACCAAAATCAGAGGAAAGTTCACCACCGTTGAAGTCAGCGCGAATAGTTTTGCCATTGGCAGGGTGAAAACGGAGCTGTTCTTGTGTACATTGAGTCATGGCAAGTTCCGGTTTGCTTTTTCCGAAGCATTTTTTTGGTCGACCCAATCATATCAATGACTTGGGCGGAACTTGCCTTCTTTTATGAAATATCCGGGCTAAGGGTGCTCTTTTTATATATCCCGCTTTATTCTATCTGCACAGAGCAACACCAAACCGATAAATGTCATAAGCTGTTATCAGTAGCAAGACTAGGACTGGTGCACATTCAGCCTCTAAGCCGATAGAATTCATTGATCTGCACAAAAAACGCGCACTTTATTGAGTAACCTTTTATGAGCAAACATGAACTAAATGCACGCAACCTGCTGTGCCCCCTGCCTGTGATCCGTACACAGAATAAGATCGCGTCA
>NZ_JAAEQH010000053.1 GCF_024231755.1 Neptuniibacter sp. | reverse complement strand
TTTGATTGCTGAGGGACGAGACTACAATGCAGCACGCGAGCAGATCCGCGATGAGATGCTACTCAACAGCGTGCAGCAGAATATGGTAAACCGCCGTATCCGCGTATCTGAACAGGAACTGGAAAACTTCCTTAACTCTGTAGATGGTAAAAGTCAGATCTCTGCTGAATACTCTCTGGGCCATATCCTCATCGCAATTCCGTCCCAGGCCTCCCCTGAAATTATTCAGAAGGCAGAACGTAAAGCGAATGATGTTTATAAAAAACTACAAAACGGCGCAGACTTTGCCGAGACAGCTGTAGAATTCTCTAACGCCCCAAATGCTTTGAAAGGAGGCGACCTGGGCTGGCGTAAAGCGACAGAATTGCCAGAAGCACTTGGTGATGCGGTACGCAAACTTGATATTGGCGCTTTCAACAAACCTGTTCGCTCTCCAGGCGGTTTCCACATACTACTGCTCAAAGATAAACGAGGCGGAGAAGTTCAACTGGTTGAACAACGCCTTGTAAGCCATATTCTGATTAAACC
>NZ_JAAEQH010000052.1 GCF_024231755.1 Neptuniibacter sp. | reverse complement strand
TTACTTGATTCGATAAGCGGAACTGCCTATCATGCGCTCCGCTTATCTGGTGTGCCGGTATAGCTCAGTTGGTAGAGCAACTGACTTGTAATCAGTAGGTCCCGAGTTCGACTCTTGGTGCCGGCACCATTTCTCTTCTTATATCACTTTCTTCGTTAGAAACAGCAGACGCAAACGTTCTGCCAATTCAATCTCTAGATGTCTTAGATCTTCTTCAGTATCTGCATGTTGGAAGTCCCAACGAATGTGGTCGTGGTCGCTTGGTAATTCAGGTAGTGCCTGGTGGGTTTTGTCGCACAGGGTGATTATCAGATCAAACGCTTTATCTTTAACTTCATCCAGGGAGTTAGAGGATAGATCTATCGCTGCATCAGTTAGGTTGTTTGCCCATGCTTGAATAAACTCGGGAACAGCTGTCGGTTCTGGGCCTGCACTTTGTGCTAGCACCGCACCACGACTGATCTTGTTAGCAAGAACTTCTGCTATCTGTGAGCGCATGCTGTTGTGGCGGCAGACAAAAAGGATGGAGTAGGGGGATGGCATGGTGATAAATACCCTTGCGGCTTGTAGGAAATATCACAGCAGTATAGCTGAAGCACGGTAGGAAATAATATAAAAAAGGGGGCACGCAAAGGCCCCCAAAGCACATGATTAATAGGGATCAGTGCTGAAACTTTTTTGTCATCTCGCCCATCTTCTCTGCACGGTTTTTTAGATTGTCGCTAGAGGCAACAATCGCTGTCGATGCGCAACTATTCTGCTCTACCCCAGAGGCGATCTGATCCATGCTTGAAGCCATTTCACGGGTGGTTTTGGCGACTTCCTCAATGGCAGAAGTGATCTCTTCACTGATCCAGAGAGCTTGCTGAGTTTGGTTTTCTATATTCTCGACCGCTTGCTGTGCCCTATCACCTTGCAGTTTTACCTCTTCGATACTTTGGGTGCTTTGGTCCATTACCTTGATCACCGAATGAGTTTGCTGCTGAATAGCTCTTACCGTCTCAGTTATATCTCCGGTTGCTTTTACTGTGCTTTCGGCAAGGGTACGGACTTCGTCTGCCACAACGGAAAAGCCCCGGCCAGCTTCACCGGCACGTGCAGCTTCGATGGCTGCGTTAAGCGCCAAAAGGTTGGTTTGGTCTGCAAGATCGTTAATGATGATCAGGACTTTGTCGATCTCCTGAGAGTGCTGTTCCAGTTGGCGTAGTTGATTGGATGATTGTTCTACGACGCCTGCGGTATCAGAAAGAGAGCGCATCGCTTGTTTGATGGTTTCACCACCTTCCACAGCGGCAGTATGGGCGTTCTGGGAATCATTTTTGAGATTGAAAACCCGGTGAGCCACTTGTTCTGTGGTGGCACTGATCTCTTCAGTAGCGCTTGCCAGAGTATTCGATTGATCAGAAACCGTGCGGTTATTGCTAGCTATGGTCTGTACTGAATCAGACAGCTCTTTCGCTTCGCTGTAGAGATCTGTCTGGTTGGTTACCACCTGACTTATCACCTGGCGCAAGTCATTGGTCATCGTATTAACAGCCCCAGATACTTGGTCGAACTCATCCGGTTTATTTTGGCTGACTGGCAGTGACTGGGTCAGGTTTCCCGCAGCGATGGTTTTTAACTGGCTAATGATTCTTTGTAGAGTTCGGGTAGCCGTTAATGCGGTGGTTGCGAGAATGACGCAAATTGCCAGAGCTACGGCTACGCTGACAAATATAATTGTCCATTGGGTGCTATCTGTTGCCTGAGCTGCTTCTTTTCTCGCTCGTTGTAATAGTTCTGCTTCCAGGAAGCTCTGAGTGCTCTGGCTCTGTTCTCTGAAGCTTTTGCGAGACTGGTCAAGGTGAATGCTGTTTTTTGATAGCGCTTCTGCTGCTCCAGTCAGTTGTACGATTGTGCCTTGATAGGTTTCGATATAAGGGCCAAATGTGTCGTAAAACTCCGCATCCTTTACTTCGCTAGCTACAGTATCTATCTGTTGCAGCAAGCGCTCTTTTCCCTGCGATGTTGGGTTGATCAGATATTCTTTTTCCATCTGCCGAGCAACAATGAAAGGCTGCAGCAACATGCTGAATGTGGAAAGTTGTTCTTCTAATGCTGAAGCGGCTTCTGCTAATGGTTTAAGCAGGCCTGATTGATCGTCGTAACCCAGGGTTTCCTGTGCAAAAGCTTGGGTATTGAGAGCTGTTTTATAAGCTTCAAATAATTGAGCCGTTTTACCAAGCTTTTGGGTCAGTTCTGAGCTCTCGGTTGTGCTTTGAGCTTCTGATAAAGCTTGCTTGTACTTATTGGTCATACCAATGAGTTGTTGTTTTAGGCTGTTGTTGTTTTCATGGTTGAGCTGTGAAAGCTGGTTTTCTACTGATAGAAGATCTAGCTGTAGCGATGAAAGTAGATTGTTGGTCGTTGTTAGATTTGAAACCTTAAGAGATGATCTACTCAGTTCATTTAGGCTGTTTAGGGAAACAAAGCCTAGATAGACGACACCTGTCAAAGTCAGAATGACAGCAACAATGAGTTTTTGCTTGAAAGTAAGTTGAAGCATTATCTGTCCACTTTTTTATTGTTGTAAATATTGTGCGGATGTCCGATATCCAGATAATGGTAAATTGGTATTACCAATAATTCTTTAGTGTATATAAGGCTATACTTTAGTCTCGTGCCTTGTCAATTGTTTATTTTTTAAGCACGCGCCTGGGGCGAGTAGCGCTAACACAAGAAAGGATGTTGCGCAGAGAGGTTGGTTGCAGTGTAAGGGTTTTAAGAGGTGGTAGCGGTTATGCAGCCTTCCAGCTTTTGGGTGAATTCGGCAGCGGGTATAGGTTTCCCAAAATAGAACCCCTGCAGCAGGTCACAATCTGTATCGCGTAAATACTGGAACTGCTCCTCGGTTTCTATCCCTTCTGCAGTGACGCTTAAACCAAGCTTGTGAGCCATAGCGATAGTTGCTGATACCAGAATATTGGAGTCCGGATTTGATGGTAGTTCTCGGATAAAGGCGCGATCAATTTTCAGGTTATTGAATGGGAATGTTTTCAGATAGCTAAGGGAAGAATAGCCGGTACCAAAATCATCCATACTAATTTTGACACCCATTTCTGTGATCTGCTGTAGAGTACTATTAAGTTCAGGTGAGGCTTGTATCAGGAGCCCTTCAGTGACTTCAATATTCAGATGTTTCGGCGGCAATCCGCTACTGCCTAGCGCATACTGCAAGTCAGTCACAAAGTTATTACCTTTGAACTGTCGTGGGGAAACATTCACTGACAAGCTAAAATCTTCAGCCCCCGCATCAACCCAGCGTTTAGCTTGAACACAGGCTTGCTCAAGAACCCAGCGCCCTATAACGATAATGAGTCCCGTCTGCTCTGTCAGAGGGATGAATTCTGCCGGTGATACATTGCCTAGTGTGCCTGAATTCCAGCGCAGTAGTGCTTCAGCACCTACAATGCGCGCGTCATTTCCTGAAACAAGCGGTTGGAATGCCAGGCTGAATTCATTGCGATCCATTGCGTAGCGTAGGTTGTTATCAAGAAGGAGCTGACGGGTTGCGATATCGTTCATCTCCTGGGTGTAGAAGTGGAACGTATTCTTACCGTCTTTTTTGGCCTTATACATGCCTATATCTGCAGCTCGTAACAGCGATTGATAGTCCTTGGCATCATCCGGGTAAACAGCAACACCAATACTGCAGGTAACAATCAGCTCTTTAGAGTCAATGGAGAAGGGTAGTGAAAACTGCTGCAGGACCTTCTCAATAGTTTGTTCGACTTCCGTAGATTGATTGATGCTTTCCAACAGGATAAGGAATTCATCACCACCGTGGCGTGCCAGTGTATCGCTCTCTTTAATACAGTTTTGAAAGCGTCTAGCCGCCTGTTGTAGTAATCGGTCACCGACATCATGGCCAAGACTGTCATTTACTTTCTTGAAGCCATCCAGGTCAATAAACATCAACGCCATTTTATGCTGATGCTGGTTGGCACTTTTCATGGCGTGTTCTGCTCGGTCGCGAGCCAGAAAACGGTTCGGAACATGTGTTAATAGATCGTACTGCGCTTGATACAGGATATGTTCTTCCTGTTCTTTTTGGCGACTGATGTCCCGGATAGAGATAACACTATACAGGCCATCATCAAATTGCATGCTGGCGCTACTTACTTCTGCAGGGAAATAGGTTTCATCTCTACGAGGGAGAGTGAGTTCTTTTTCCTCAGGGTTAATATCTTCGTTCAGGAATTGGGTAACGATATCGTCCGGAAATAGGTACCCCAGAGGTTCGCCAATTAGATCCTCTTTGCGTTCGCCGATGATACTGCAGAAGGATTCGTTGGCATCAACAATAATGCCCTGGGCATGGATCAGGATACCTTCTGCAACCAGATCAGAAAGCTGCCGAAAACGGTCTTCACTGGCAGAGAGTCTTTTCTGAACAGCAAGGCGTCTACTAATATCCCGGAACGAGGCCATCCTTGATTGTTGTTCCTTCCAGAGGATAGGTCTTCCAGTAATTTCTACTGGTCGCTCATCGCCTTGTTTTGTGATTATTGCTGATTGATAGGGCTTTTCGTTGACACTATCGATCGTACTTAATGCGTTTTCGGGGTTAGCTGATGAGAACAGATCGCCCGGCTGCATTGTTAAAAGCTCCTCTCGACTGTAGTCAAACAGTTCCTCTGCGCGTTTGTTTACATCGAGGATGTTTAAACCGTTATGTATAACCAGAGCTTCGCTTGCGACTTCCTCAAATCTCCGCAAGCGGTCGGTACTTTCTTCTAGCTGTACTTGATACTCGCGGTTTTGATGCATTGTTGATTTAAGACTACGAAATAGTTTGCCTACAACCACAAGTACAAAAAGAAATAGGCCCAGCAGGGCGATCAAGACTAGTTTCTGGTCCCTGCTCTGTTCAGGGGTAGAGAAATGCTTAGGTGCTAGCAGGTAAGTGATATTCCAGCCCGGTAAGCCATCGATGCTTGCTCGTTCAATCAGGAACTCCTCCCCCACTTGATTGCTAACGTAGCCTGAAGTCTCTGTTTTTAGACCTATATCCTCAGGTGTTGTCTCGCCAAACTGGCGTGAGTCGGTGATACGTTGGCGCTGCGATACGCTTAAAGGAAACAGGCTTTTGTAGAGCCAATCCGGAGTGCTTGAAGCAAAAATAATTCCATTGTCATCAACAAGTGATGCTTGCCCGCTCAATCCTTTAAAGTTTTCCTCAATCTGGTTGGGGGGGAATTTTATAACCGCAACACCCAGTAGTGTTCCTTCAATGAATACCGGGCTGCTGAAGTAGATACCACGCTTTTTCGTGGTAACCCCAAGGGCTAGATGGATGCTCGAGGAACCTCCAATTGCATTTTTAAAGTAAGGGCGAAAACCGTAATTATTTCCCACTATTGAATTGTGGGCTTCTCGATTGTCTGCAACCGCAACACCTTCTTTATTCATCAGATAGCAGATTGATGCAGCAAGAGTATCGCAGTAACGTTTTAAAACAGGGTTCGGTGTTTTTTGTGCGGCATTGGTGTCGCTTTGAAGATGTTGTAATACTTCCGCCTCACCTGCCATCAGCTGTACTGAGTGGGTCCTGCTGCGGATAAAGGCGCCGGTCTGGCTGGAGAGCAACTTGGCTATATTTTGCGTATGAGTTAAGGCTTCCTTTTCTGCTTGGGCAGAAATGTTGAGATAGATAAAGATCCCTCCGACTGCTACCAGAAACAGGGGGAGCAGGGTCAGAGTTAAAAAGCCTCTTGTTGTAGTAAGCGAGGTGCTTGGCAGTAAGTTCTTTGGTGCTACCAAAAGAATTATCCTGTACTTCTAGGGTTTACCCGTATTGCTGAATAATAGTTTAGATTACGCGAATACGGTTAATACAACATCCTCTGGCATCCTTACTGGAGAACTTCCTAATCAAGTTTAAACGTTTAATGTTCAGTAATTGTGCAATGCTCGGTAATAAATTCTTCGAGTTGTTTCCCATCCGGATCAACACTGCAGCGGCTTATATCTTTAAATAAGTCTTTTGAATCCACGCATACAGTTTTATTCCGCCCCAGATCTTTTGCTCGGTATAGGGCCACGTCAGCTCTTTTTAATGATCCATTAATATCGCAATGAGGGCACAGCTGGGTGATGCCAAAGGATGCGGTCACAGATAGCTCTTTACCCTTGTGTTCAACAACAGAAGCCGCAAGTTGTAGCCTTACCCTCTCTACAGCAATCACTGCATCTTCTATATCCATATCCGGCAGAACAAAGAGAAACTCTTCACCGCCGAAGCGTGCTACGGAATCATAGCGACGAATGGTATTGTTAAATAAAGAAGCAACATGTTCCAGTACGATATCCCCAACATCATGACCATATTTATCATTAAACGCTTTGAAGCGGTCTATGTCAGCCAGTGCAATGCAGCAATGGGAGCCTTCTGTTCTCTGCATGCGGTGTTTTTCATGAGCAAGTATTGTGTATACGCTCCGCCGATTCATTAGTTTAGTGGTGTGGTCAAACTGGTTTTCACTAACGATGGAGAACTCGAGTATTTTCAATACAGCATTGAAAAACTCTCGTTGCTGAGTGAGGAAGTTAGCATAAGTCTCTTCATCAAACTCGGGGCTTCTATTCAGATTGAGCAGTAATTTGCGACCACTGTTGTGTAGCTTCTGATGTAGCTCATCAATAGCGTCGAACTCGTCCCCCTGAAACTGTTCGTCAGTTAACAGGTTGCGCAACCAACTGCCAAACTTACAGTGGAGATGAGCATTCTGTTCTGTGAATGAAGGCTCTTCTATTGGAGTGCGTGACGCAATCGCCATACTGATGCGATGCATCCATAGATGGTGTTCGGATAAAGCTTGTTTTATCTCATCCGATAACAGCTCAAACTCCTGCTGATTGATACGTTCCAGCAACTTCTCAAGCATGATTAGGACCCTCAGACCTCTACCTTGAGGTGTACACCTAGCAGTAACAATCCCTCTGCCGCCATTTCATATTAGGCCGAACGGCTTCATCCGCAAGAAATTTCGGAACGAGATTTGATGCAGCGCAAAAACTGAGATGATTTATGATTTTTTCAGCAGAGAGGAAAGGTTTGACCAGACTATTGCGGGGGTCAGAGGTGCAAAAATAGCAGGTTCAACCAGAGAGTTGTTCTCAGGTTGTTTTGACGCTTCCAGGCAGAGTTGGTCCAAACCGTAGCCGCCTACCAATCCAGGATCGGTTGGGCCAAACAGAATTACATTGGGCCGATCAAGTGCGGCAGCAAGATGCGATAAACCCGTATCTACTGAGACACAGGCGCTTGCGCCAGCCAGCACATTTGCGACTTCTGCAAGAGATAGCTTGGGTAGTACTTCAGCGTTGTCGTGGATGGACGCGAGGCGTTCAGCTCTCTCTTTCTCTGTTGGATTGCCCCAGGGCAACTTGATCTTCCAGCCTGACTCGGCAGCTTGGCTGATTAACTCTTGCCAGTAGACTTCGGGCCAATGCTTATCAAATCGGGTGGTACTGTGCTGAAAGACCAGATAAGGGCTGTCTGCAGCTTCAACTTTGAAGTGATCGCGAATAGCAAAATCACCACGAGTATCTTCTAGGTTGTAACCCAGCGCAGCTGCAAAAAGCTGGCGAACTCTCTCCACGGCATGCTGTTGCTTTGCGACCGCCACTGGGTGATCGTAGAAGTGGGCTGCCAGAGGCTCACGGGCGGAGTTTTTATCTAAACCATAGCTTTTGCCAGGTGCAAGTCGGGTAACGAGCAAGGCGCTTTTCAGCAAACCCTGAGCATCGATCACCGCATCATAATTCTGGCGACGGAGTTGCGATTTGTAGTTTGACCACTCACCGCTTTTAATCGTCTTGATAATATTCTTGCGCCAGCGCCTGATCGCAACTGGGATAACTTTGTCCACAGCTGGGTGCCACTTGGGTATCTCCTGAAATCCCTCTTCAACTACCCAGTCGAAACGAATGCCTGGAATAGCATGCATGGCATCGGTCAGAGCGGGTAGGGTATGGATGACATCACCCATCGATGAGGTTTTGACGATCAGTACTTTCATGCGGCTAACCTAACCATTTTTGTAGCGCGTTATGTGCTATAGCAGGCGTAATGTCGATCAGACTCTGATGGTAGCCTTGATCGGCATCGCCTTTACGAATCTTATGGAACCCATCGATCAGTCGAATGATTTCTGCTTTCTCGGATAGTGGTGGTGTGAAGCCCGGGCTAGTTGGTCCGTAGAGGGCCACCAGAGGAGTGCCTACAGCTGCTGCTATATGCATTAACCCGGAATCGTTGCTTACCGCTGCTTTACAAGTGGCGATTAGATCAATTGCCTGAGGCAAAGTGGTTTTACCAGCCAGGTTGATACATTGCTTCTGTTCAACTTCTGATAGTTGAGTAATGATCTGCTGACAGGCTTCACTGTCGTTGGTTGAGCCAAAAAGCCAAATCTGATAGCCATCAGCAATCAGTAGTTTTGCCAAATCTGCATAGTGGTAATCGGGCCAGCGTTTAGCTGGTCCGAACTCAGCACCGGGGCAGAATGCGACTGCTTTTTCAGGTTGCAGGTCAAACTGGCGAATAGCATCCGTCTGCGCTTGCTCATCAACAGAAAGCTGCGGGTATAGAATCTGTTCAAGGGGTAGTGCTGGGGAAGATGCGAGTTGGCTGAGGGCAACATAGCGTTGCACCATCAAAGGAAACGCTTCCTTATCCAGAGGCCGGATGTCGTTCAGCAATCCATAGCGCATTTCTCCGCGCCAGCCTGTGCGTTTGGGTATTTTGGCAAACCAGGGAATAAGCGCTGATTTTAGGGAGTTCGGGAGAACAAAAGCTTGTTCATAGCCTTGTTTGCCTAACTGCTGCCCAATCTCTTTTCTTACTCCCCATTGCAGACTGCCATGACCCACGGGCATTGCGATAGAACTGCTGACTTCAGGCATGCGGGCCAGTACTGGGCGACACCAATCTGGCGCAAGGACATCTATCTCCCGCTCTGGGTTTTGCTGTTTTAGGTGCCGGTAAAGGGATTGGCTCATCAGCATGTCGCCGACCCATGAAGGGCCGATGATCAGTGTTTTCATCTGCAATTAACCAGTTGCTTCAAAATAGGGCGTAAATGTGGGGCTATTCTACTCCAAATGAAGTCGAATAAAACAATTGAACGGTTGGCACCTCTATTTCGGCACATATCCGGCCGGGGGTAATTCCAATTTCCCTCTGTGGCGATTAGAATATCAGCCCTGATTTTTATTACGTATATCCGGTTACAATCAGCCCTGATTCAACACGCAATCTGTTTTTGGCTGAAGGTGCTCATAATTTTTTTAAGGAAGGTCTCATGGCTACAGCTTTTGGCTCCGTTTTTATGCCTGAAATGTCAATCACTTGGTTTGACGGTTCTAGCTGGAGTGCGCCTGAGATGGTCCCTAGTGACAGTATTCAGATGCACCCAGGTGC
>NZ_JAAEQH010000051.1 GCF_024231755.1 Neptuniibacter sp. | reverse complement strand
CCGAACAGTGAGGTGTTGGGTTATCACTAACCCAACAAGGGAATATTAGTTATGTATCAGTATAACGAAGTCGATCAGAAACTGGTTGACGAACGCGTTGAGCAATATCGAGATCAGACTCGCCGATTCCTGGCGGGAGAGTTGTCGGATGATGATTTTCTGGCACTACGTCTGATGAACGGCCTTTATGTGCAGCGTCACGCACCAATGTTGCGTGTAGCAGGCCCATACGGCATGTATAACTCAACTCAGCTACGTAAACTGGCACACATCGCCCGCACTTACGACAAAGGTTATGCGCACTTTACAACTCGTACAAACCTGCAGTTTAACTGGCCTAAGCTGGAAGAAGTGCCTGATATTCTGGCAGAACTGGCTTCTGTACAGATGCACGCAATCCAGACCTCTGGTAACTGTATCCGTAATACCACTACGGATCAGTTCGCAGGTGTGATTGCTGACGAGATCGAAGATCCACGTCCATATTGTGAGATCATTCGTCAGTGGTCTTCTCTGCACCCTGAGTTCGCTTACCTGCCACGTAAGTTCAAAATTGCGATCTCTGCCGGTCCAACTGACCGTGCAGCGACACAGGTTCACGACATTGGTCTGCACATTGTTAAGAACGATGTCGGTGAAGTAGGTTTTGAAGTTCTGGTTGGCGGCGGTCTTGGCCGTACTCCGGTTATTGGTAAACAGATTCGTCCATTCCTGGCGAAAGAAGATCTGCTTTCTTACCTAGAAGCGATCATCCGTGTTTATAACCTGAATGGTCGTCGTGACAACAAATACAAAGCCCGTATCAAGATTCTGGTTCAGGCAATGGGTATCGATGCTTTCCGTGAGCTGGTTGATGCCGAGTGGGAACAGATTCGTGACACTGATCTAAAACTGCCACAGTCCGAGATCGAACGCGTACAAGCATTCTTTACTCCGTTCGACTACGACGCATCTGCCGCTGAAGACACGTCTTTAGAAGCCAAACTGGCTGAAGATGAAGAATTCCGCGTGTGGTACGAGCGCAATACAGTTGAACACAAAGTTGACGGTTACCGTATTACTTACGTTTCCCTGAAGCCGTATCTAAAACCTGCTGGCGACGTTACTGATGAGCAACTGGATCTGATTGCTGATCTGGCAGACAAATACAGCTTCGGTGAAGTACGTGCGACTCACAACCAGAACCTGGTTCTGGCTGATGTTAAGAACGCTGATCTGTACGCTGTATGGCAGGTACTGGCTGAAGCAAATCTGGCTCGCCCTAACATTGGTACACTGACAGACATGACTGTTTGCCCAGGCGGTGATTTCTGCGCTCTGGCGAACGCAAAGACTCTGGGCATCGCTGATCAGATCAACCAGAAGTTCGAAGACATGGACTTCGTTCACGATCTGGGCGATCTGAAATTCAACATGTCCGGCTGCATCAACGCCTGCTCCCACCACCACGTAGGCCACATCGGTGTCCTGGGTGTAGATAAAAAAGGTGAAGACTGGTACCAGATCACACTGGGTGGTGACGATGGTTCAGAAGCTGCACTTGGTAAAGTTATTGGTAAAGCAGTAGCTGCTGATGAAGTAGCAAATACCTTAGAAAAAGTTATCGAAGTTTACGTAAAAGAGCGTATTGAAGGTGAGCGTTTCATCGACACCTTCCGCCGTATTGGTATGGCCCCATTTAAGGAGTACGTATATGCCCCTGCTAATTAATCGTGAAGTTGTCGCTGACAACTGGACACTGATCAACGAAGAAACTCTCGATCAGGCTGGCGATATTATCGTACCGCTGGCGCTGTATCTGGAAAACAAAGAAACATTAGAAAACCGTGATGGCCAGCTTGCTATCCAGATCAACGGTGATGATGATCTGGACGTTGCTCTGGAAAATCTGGATAAGTTTCCGCTAATCGCAGTAGACTTCCCCGTTTTCCGCGATGGCCGTGGTTTTAGTATTGCTCGTCATTTAGTACGCGCAGGCTACAAAGGTGAGATCCGTGCTACAGGTGATGTAGGTCGTGACCGAATAGCCTATATGGAACGTTGCGGTTTCACTGCCATCCAGATCTCTGATGAGATCTATAAAGATGAGATGCTGGGCGCGTTTACAGAAGTGAGCAACTACTATCAGAGCGCAGCTGACAGCAACCGTGCGGTTTACAATCAGTAAATCAAAGCACCAGTAATCGATATAAATTCTTTAATAGTGACGGTGAGGTCCTATTTATGAGTGAGCAAATTACTGCTGAGCTGCAGGCAAAAGTTGAAGCCGTTGCAGCTCTGTTAAACAAAGGTCTTGAAGATCACGAAGGTTCGTTGGTTTTCGCAAACAGCCTGGGTGCTGAAGATGTGGTTATTGCTGACCTGATCAGCAAGTTCTGCCCTAAGATCAGCAACTTTGTTCTCGATACAGGCCGCCTGCCTGAAGAGACCCTGAAACTACTGGCTGACGTACAGAAACACTACCCGAATGTAACCTTCGATGTTTACTACCCAGAAGGTGCAGACGTTGAAGCTTATGTTGCCGAGAATGGCGTGAATGCTTTCTATGAGTCTCAGGAATTGCGTAAGGGTTGCTGCTTTGTTCGTAAGATCAAACCACTGAAGCGCGCTCTATCCGGTAACAAAGCCTGGATTACAGGCCTGCGCCGTGAACAGTCTGTTACCCGTGATGAGATTCAGTTCGAAGAGTGGGACGAAGGCAACAACATGCACAAACTGAACCCTCTGGCTGACTGGTCTGAGAAAGAGGTTTGGGCATACATCAAAGCGAATGATGTGCCGTACAACGAACTGCATGACAAGCACTACCCGAGTATCGGATGTGCGCCATGTACTCGCGCTATTTCTATGGGTGAAGATGTTCGCTCAGGCCGCTGGTGGTGGGAGAACCCAGAAAACCGGGAATGCGGTTTACACCCGGCAACACCTCTTAATTTCAAGAAGTAGGATGGAAAGAGCTAGTAAATAGCTCTTTTTATACAAGCTCTGGGGAAACCGGAAGTTTCCCCGAACAGGAGACCATCTGCACCTGCCCTATCAAGGCACTGTCACACCGACCACTTACCCCTTCATCCGGCAAGATTTTGTGGTAACGGTTTTAGACATGCTGGCAGGCTGCAGATCTTTTTAAGCCTTATCAACCTTGTCCAATCTCTCCTGCAGGGGATTTATCTGCCAAGGCGCATCAAAGAAGCTATTTACATAACCCTGATCGACATCCTCTAGAGAACTGAACATCCAATTCGGTTGTTTATCTTTATCAATCAACAGCGCTCTGATTCCCTCTTTCAGTTCAGGCTCCTGACAACAACGAGTTGTTAAAATCATCTCAGCTAAAAATGCTTCTCTCAGTGACATATGGCGGCAACGGATCAGTTGTTCATAAATCACATGTGCTGCCAGCGAACTACCATGGCTTAAGGTATTTTGTGCACGCTGCCACCATTGATCGTCGATCTGCTTTTCAAGAATCGCTGTTTCAATATCCGTCGCATTTGAAAAGTCCGTCACTTCGAGAATGGCATCATAATGCTGCTTAACATTTGAAGGAGACATAGATCCCGGAGCAGAACCCTGCTCCAAAGCTTTCAAAACATCACTGACAACATCATGAGCTTCACGACCCCGACCCCAGTCAGCACTCTGTAGTGCGTTGATCATCTCATCACGCTTATCAGATTGGAGATAACGATCAGCCAATCCAAGAAACAGCGCATCTGCTGCATTCATATGACTTGCGGTCAGGCCCAAAAAAATACCAACACCCTGATGCATCCGATTGAAGAACCAACTAGCCGCCACATCAGGATAGAGAGCAATCGTGACTTCCGGCATCGCCATACGGGTTGTCTCAGTCACTACACGATGGCTGCAGCCATTCATCATGCCCATACCACCACCCATCACAATGCCACTCCCCCAACAGATGATCGGCTTTGGATAGTTATGGATACAGTAGTCCATCGAGTATTCAGCGATAAACCAGTCTTCGACAAACCGTTGATCGAGGTCATCCTTGATTGCGTGGTAAAGCTTAACTACATCACCACCAGCACAAAAGGCTTTCTCACCCGCACTATCCAGAATTACAGCGACAACAGAATCATCGTGACGGACTTCATCAAGTTTGGGATGGATAAGTTCAATCATCTCTTTGCTCAACGCGTTTAAGGCACGCTCAGCATTGAGTTTAATCTCTACAATTTTTTTACCGCCCTGCACAGGGAGTTCATTAAACAGGACACTGCTCATTGAAGTTCCTTAACATCTTATTTAGATGCTGCTGAATATACACCATAAGCGCCTAAGAAACGCATTAAACAAAATGCCAGTCTTCACTTTCTGCTGTAAACTTAGGATTACAAATCAGTTCCGCGAGAGAGAAATTCTGTGGATTACTTACCCCTCTTTTTTAAGCTCACCAAACAAGATGTTCTTCTGGTGGGTGGTGGCAACGTAGCATTACGTAAAGCACGTCTGTTGTGCCGTGCCGGCGCAACGGTGACCGTTATAGCCCATAAAGTATGCGATGAACTTCAGGACCTACTGGATGAGAATGGAGGTGCTGCAGTTATTGGTGAATACCACGCAGCCCTACTCGACGATAAGATGCTGGTAATCGCAGCGACGGACGATAATGAGCTAAATCAGAGAATTCACTATGATGCGGTAGAAAGAAACCTACCTATCAATGTAGTCGATAGCCCTGACCTGTGTACCTTTGTGTTCCCGGCTATTGTTGACCGCTCCCCTGTAGTGATTGGTGTTTCCTCCGGAGGCAGTGCCCCTGTTCTAGCACGGCTGCTGCGCGCACGTTTGGAAACCTGGATTCCCAAGTCCTATGGCAAACTTGCCAGTCTGGCTAACAGCTTCAGAAATCAGGTGAAACAAAAATTCAGCACAGTAGACCAACGCCGAATCTTTTGGGAAAACGTGCTGCAGGGGCAGATTGCAGAAAAAGTATTTGCCGGACGTACAGATGAAGCCACAGAGCTACTTCAGGACAAGATAAGCGCGGAAGATCCTGAGCACCAAACCGGAGAAGTGTATCTAATCGGTGGTGGTCCTGGCGATCCAGAACTGCTCACATTTAAAGCCCTGCGCCTTATGCAGCAAGCAGATGTCGTCCTCTACGATGCACTGGTATCTCCTGCGGTATTAGATCTGTGCCGCCGTGATGCGGACCTGATCTTTGTTGGCAAGAAACGGGATAACCATGCAGTTCCTCAAGAAGGTATTAACGAACTGCTGGTTAAGCACGCTAAAACAGGTAAGCGCGTTGTTCGCCTTAAAGGCGGTGACCCGTTTATCTTTGGCCGTGGTGGTGAAGAACTGGAAACCCTGAAAGCAAACGATATCCCTTTTCAGGTTGTTCCAGGTATTACAGCGGCCAGCGCATGCTCTACCTACGCCGGCATCCCGCTTACCCACAGGAACTATGCTCAGTCGGTTAAGTTTGTAACGGGTCAACTCAAAAACCGAACCACAGATCTTAACTTTGATGAACTGGTTCACCCTAACCAGACTGTTGTGTTCTACATGGGCCTGCATACTCTGCCACAATTGAGCCAGAAGCTGATTGAACATGGCAAACCAGCTGACACTCCTGCGGCTATCGTTTCGAGAGGAACTTCAGCAGATCAGAAAGTACTGACAGGCACACTTGAGTCCCTACCCGCACTTCAGGAAAAGGCTCAGTTACCTGCCCCAGCTTTGATCATTGTGGGTGAAGTTGTAGAGCTACATGAAAATCTGTGCTGGTTTGGAGAAGAGGTTCTGGCTCAAAACCTGACACCGGTTAAAGCAGAGCCTTAAACACTCGTTTATTGTGCTCTGACTCATAGAACTTTTCCCCATTAAAAAGCCTGCTCTTATGCAGGCTTTTTTAATTTAGAGCACCCTAAATTTAATGCAGCCCAGCTATGGCGGGCCTTGAAAGACTTACCCCCACATCCTGTGGATAAGTTAGTGGATATATTTTGGGTAGATCGCTCAAAGCCGCATGGCTACTGAATGAAGCTTAAATTGACGATTTTGCAAACAAAAAAATTAAGCCATATATTTCAATAAGTTAGATAAAATAAATTTATTTCCTACTTTTTTAAAGGTTTATATTGACATCAATTTTTCAGCTTAACATTCCTGTTAGCATCTTTATTTGTTCCTCTAGATTTTTAGTACATCAAATGTCAGGACTTACTAACTTCCTAAGAATGATTGCACCGTAAAATAACAATAGACCCAGATAGAATAAGACCAATGAATGTGACTCAATTTCAGGGTTTTCCTGTATAGTCACCCGGAAAATAAAACTTCTGTTTGAATCTCCCTGTGAAACGACTTCTTAGCTTACTCATCACTATCGCTGTTCTCGGTGTCGGTATCATCCTGAGTACAGTTTTGTATTTGATGGCGAAGAGTGAATTTGAACAACAATTAGAAAACCAGGCGAACAACGTACACCACCAGGTTCAGCAGCGCTTTCGAATTTTTGATGAACTTCTGGCAAACGATGAGAAAGAGATACAGGAGCACGCACGTCGCACACTATTACGCTTATCGGATATAGTGCTCAATAAAGACTTTAATTCCAAAGACTGGACCTCAAGTCGACTACAACAACTATCAAAAGCACATCATGTTGATGCTATCTATATTGTCGATCCAAGCACCACTGTTGTCGCTACCAACTTTACGCCGGATCTGAATTTCAAACTCGGCACCATCTCAGATACCTTCAACAACTATCTGAAAGGACTCTACGGCAGTGGTCGTCTGGAAGTTGATCGTATCAATGTATCCTCGAAAACCGGGCTCATCAAAATCTACGCCTATTACGCGCCAGTTGGCTCCGATTACATTCTGGAAGTTTCCTATGATGTAAAAAACTATCTAAGCCGAAACCGTTCATCCCGATATGTGGACTTTATGTTTGGTGATTTCTTTACTGAGATGACCAAAACCAACCCTTTGTTAGAGAAGGTAGATATCTATCTGGTCAATAACTATGCAGCATTCCCATTCCTGAATTCAACAAAAGCTATTGATAATAAGGATCTGCCAGAGATCCCTGAGCGGGGGGTGAAAACCATAGAGCAAAGCAAGAATATCATTCACCACTATAGTCGGGCTGACTTCAATCGCTCCAATCTACATAGTGCCGAATATCTTGCAATCCGTTCGACCTTTAATCTGGCTCCGATGAACTATTTGATGCACAAGTTTCTCGGGATTAGTTTGATCGTCGTTGTATTAGTACTAGGCCTAGCATTCTTCCTAGTTGCCTTCCTGTTCGACCGTTGGATCTTGCGCCGTATATTCCGCATTATCACAGCCTTGGAAAGAAGTGCAGATGGTGACTACAGAGATCAGCTACAAAGTGATCGCATGGATGAACTGGGCCTTATCTCCCAGCACATCAATAGTATGAACTCACGGATTTCAGCACGTGATGAACAACTTCAGGAAGCCCGCTTAAATCTGGAACAGCGTGTTGAAGCACGAACATTAGACCTCCAACAAGAGGTGGAAGCACGTAAGAAAGCAGAAGAACAGCTGATCCTTCTTGCAGAAACAGACCCTCTTACCGGGGTACTCAACCGCCGCGCTTTTGCAGAACGAGCCGAAACAGAACTTGAGAGAGCACAACGCTATAAGCGCCCACTTGCTGTCATTATTCTTGATCTAGACCTTTTTAAACAAATCAACGACCGTTTTGGACACCTGTGTGGAGATAGGGTGTTAGTGGAATTTGCTAACCTGATTAAGCCTTGCCTGCGCGCGATCGACAGCTTAAGCCGTCACGGTGGCGAAGAGTTCCTGATTCTCCTACCTGAAACTGATGAGTTGGAAGCATCCCAACTAGCAGAGCGACTGCGTAAAAGAATTTCGGAGTGCGAGATGTATTCCGATAAGGGAAGCTTCAAAGTGACAGCTAGCTTTGGTGTAGCAACTTGGCAAGGTGATGAAGAGGATATTCAAGCAACCATACACCGTGCAGATCAGGCTCTGTACAGGGCTAAACATAGCGGTCGCAACCGGGTTGTTACCTATTGCCCGAAAAGCTGTTCTTTGACGTTGGAAGAATAGGAAAAACTAAGCCTGACTATCCATCTGCTTCTGTTTAACCTGATCCAGAAGTTCTTCTGTAATCCGACTTAAACCCTGCTGTTTAGCTGCTTTCTCAACCTTATGACGAATCAGTTTACGCACAAAAAAAGGAGCTGCATCTACACGCTGTTTGGCTGCATCATCCCACTCTAGTTTTTCCGCCATTATATTTACCCTGCTGGTTAAAAAGAGAGCGATTATACGCGTTGCGACAATAAACTTCATCTGCTTGCAGATTAGAGCCATCCAGGAACCGGAAGCTTTTTTTCCTTAAGAAATTCGGGATTAAATAGCTTACTTTGATAACGCCCAGCAATATCACAGAGAACAGTTACAATCGTATGCCCTGTGCCTAGTTCTCGGGCGACACGGACAGCCCCAGCAATATTAATTCCGCTGGACCCACCAACAGCTATCCCCTCATTTTTAAGTAGAGCAAAGATATAGGGCAGTGCCTCTTCGTCAGGTATCTGAAAAGCCCCATCCGGTTTAAAATCTTCCAGATTTGCCGTGATCCTGCTTTGACCTATACCCTCCATAACAGAACCACCCTCACTCTCGAGCCGCCCTCTCAGATAGTAGTGATACAATGAAGCGCCCATCGGATCACTCAGAAAGATCTTCACCTCCGGCTTGTGTTTTCTCAATGCCTGCGCCACTCCGGCTAGGGTTCCTCCGGTCCCAACCGCACAACAAAAAGCATCAACCTTACCTTCAGTTTGCCGCCAGATTTCCTCGCCTGTTGTTTCCATATGAATCTGACGGTTGGCTTGATTGTTAAACTGGTTAGCCCAAATAGTGTTACCTTCCTTCCCGGCATACTCCTCAGCTAGCCTCTTTGAAACTTTGGTGTAGTGATTATCATCTTTCAAAGGAACGGCAGGAACCAATTTCAATTCAGCACCTAAAAGACGCAGAATATCCTTCTTCTCCTGACTCTGGGTTTCCGGCATCACGATGGTTGTTTTCAAACCCAACGCATTTGCAACCAGCGAAAGACCTATTCCAGTGTTCCCTGCTGTGCCTTCTACGATACGCCCTCCTGGCTTTAACTCTTTACGGTTCAGCGCATCACGCACAATGCCCCAGGCAGTGCGATCCTTCACTGAACCACCTGGATTCATGAATTCAGCCTTTGCGTAAATTTCACAGCCAGTAAGTTCAGAAGCTTCCTGCAGGCGAATAAGTGGAGTATTACCGATCAGATTGATCAGTCCGTAGGCGAGTTGAGACATAACAACCTCCTGCCCTGATAGGCTTTTATTGAGGCTGCTTTGATCCACTAATGAGAGTTCATTTTTGAGGGTCAGAGCAAAAGTACTCTTCATCGAGTACCTTTCTCAGTATAGCTTTACTGTAGGAAAACTATTTTTAAGCTAGTTATCCCCACCAAACTTATTGCCAAATGGCGAGGGGCGGACAGACTTTATGCTATCGTCCTTCTGATAGGATTCTACTGTCTGGCGTTTAGCAACTTTTCCTTTTGACTTAACTTTGCGCTTTTTACTTTTAGTCGCAACAAATTCCGATTCAATCAACTGGCCGTCTTCGACCCGAGGAACCGGGCGCAGCTTAATCTTCTGTTTGATTAACTTTTCGATCCGGTTTAGGAACTCTTTTTCAACGGGCGCCACCAGTGAGACGGCCTGGCCCATTTCCCCAGCACGTCCCGTACGACCTATCCGGTGCACATAATCCTCTGGCACATTCGGCACGTCATAGTTTACAACCATGGGCAAAGCATCAATATCCAAGCCTCGGGCAGCTACATCTGTAGCTACGAGTATCTGGAGATCACCGCGCATAAATTCATCTAACATTCTGATACGTTCGCGCTGACTCTTATCGCCATGGATAGCTCCAGCATCAATTTTTTCCCGCTGTAGGTATTGAACCAACTCATCAACACGTTTTTTGGTGCGAACAAACACTAATGCTTGCCCCCATTGACCCTCACTGATCAGATAGCTGAGCACATCTGCCTTATCACTATTATCCACTGCATAAGCAAACTGTTTTACCTGATGAGAAGTAGAGTTACGTGTTGCAACCCTGACCTTCTTAGGATCGTTGAGATAAAACTCTGCAAGTACCTCTGTACTTTCATCGGCTGTAGCAGAAAAAAGCAGGGTCTGACGTGGTTCTGCCGCATAATCCATGATCTGTTTAATCGGTTCGATAAAGCCCAGATCCAGCATGCGGTCTGCTTCATCGAGAACCATAAATTCCAGGCTTTCCAGATCAATGGCCTTCTGCTGTAGAAGATCAAGAAGGCGACCTGGTGTCGCCACTAGAATATCAGTGCCTCGCTTAAGCTTGCGCACCTGATTTTCAACCCGCACACCTCCGTAAACTGAGGTAACACGCATACTTAACGCACGACCATACTCCAGCGTGTTATCGGCAACCTGAATAGCCAGTTCGCGGGTCGGCACAAGCACTAAAGCCCTGATAGAACGATATTTAGGATCAGGTGCTTTTTTACTTAGTTTTTCAATAATAGGCAGGGCAAAGCTGGCTGTTTTACCGGTTCCCGTCTGGGCTTCCGCAAGCAGATCATGACCTTCCATGACCAGAGGGATCGCTTTCTCCTGAATGGGTGTCGGTTTCTTATAACCGAGCTCTTGCAGGGTAAACTGAAGTTCAGGGCATAAAGGCAGATCAGAGAAGTTCTTAGAGGTCATTTAAACAGCCAGGTTAGAAAAAGCATTTAGGATGTATTTTAACTCACTGCAGATTTTCACGCAGTGTTTTATAGTGATGTGAAATTATGGAGATCCCCTGCTCTATTGCCTCACCAGACTCAGCACAAAAACCGATCACCAATCCATTTAGGTTCCCCGGGCCAAGATCATAGGTGGATAAAGCTCTCACCCCCATATTTTCGGCGCTAAGACGCGTGACCAGTTGCTTCTCATCAATAGACTCTGGCAAGCCCAGCACCAGATGCATCCCCCCCTCGGCTCCCAACAGTGGTAAACCAGACAGCTCACTCTTGGCTATCACCTTTAACATTAGGTCTCTTCGCTGCTGATACAGTTCACGCATCTTTTTCAAGTGGCGATAGAAATAGCTCTGCTGCATAAATTCAGCCATAGCGATCTGAGCCACATGGGATAAACCTCCATCCATATAGCGTCGCGCCTGAGTAAAAAGAGCGGTCAACGTGATTGGCAGCACGATATACCCCAAGCGCAAAGCGGGAAACATCGAGCGACTAAATGTGCCTGTGTAGATCACCCGAGCACTTTCGCAGACTGAAAAAAGAGAGGATACCGGACGACCCGAAGCGAATTCCGAGTCATAGTCATCTTCCAGAATCCAACTATTATTCTCCTCAGCCCAACGAATCACTTCTAATCGTTTTTCCAGAGATAAGGTATGCCCTAGCGGAAAATTTCGAGAAGGGGTAAGACTAATCAACTTTGCCGAAGGTAGTTGCTGATCTGCCTCAAAATCGATCGTATCGACCTTACAGCCGACCGTCTTGAATACCCCTGCAGTTCCGGGAAAACCCGGTGTCTCTACAAGTACAGTATCTCCTGAATTTGTCAGTAACTGTGCCACCATAAATGCCCCCTGTTGAGAGCCCGAGGTGATCAGGATCTGTTCTTCAGACACATCAATCGCCCTCTCTTTCAACAAGTAGCGGCTAATCTGTTGTCTTAACCTTATATCCCCTGCCGGAGCAACAGCAGCTAACTCCCCTCTGCTAGCAGCCTTGCCTAAGCAGCTTTTCCAACGGTTAAGCGGAAACTGATCTAAAGCTGGAATTGCCGGCTGTAAAGCACGACGCTGTCCAGGGTTTAGAGGGGAGAGGCCTCGAAACTGTTCTGCAAACCGGGAAACGTTGATCTCTACCGAACGCTTTTGTGCATCTTGCTCAGGCTTTCTCAGCAACTGTGCAGGCAGCTCAACAACAAAACTACCAGCCCCAACGCGACTTTCCACATAGCCTTCCGCAATCAACATCTCATACGCAGTTTTCACCGTATTACGAGCAATACCCAGATTCCTGGCCAACTCTCTTGTCGCAGGTAATCGAGTCCCTCCTTTAAGGTCACCTCTTATAATCGCCTGCTGTAGTTGCCTGAACAGCTGCTTGTAGTCAGCGTCTGAGGAGAGTCCTTTATCCAGTGCTAACAAATTAAGTAGGAAAGCAGTCACAAATTGGGCCTATCATTAAATCTATATTTGGATCTTTATTAGACCCTATCATAGTTTAAGCTGCGTAAAAAAATTAACGGAGGAACAGTCATGAGCGACTTCCCTGTCACAGAAAAAACGCAGATAAAAAGAGGCCCCAAACGGGCCTGTTACGACAAAGAGATCATCTACCCAATTTTGGATGAAGCACTGGTTTGCCATGTAGCAACCGAGTGGCAGGGGCAGAGCATGATTCAACCCACTATTCATTGGCGTGATGGTGATTACCTCTATATCCACGGTTCCAGTAAGAACGGGCTATTTCAGGCCCTGCTTCAAGGTCAGGAAGCGGCCATCTGTATCACATTACTAGACGGATTGGTCTTTGCCAGATCGGCGTTTCATCACTCTGTGAATTACCGCAGCGTAATCGTTTACGCAAAAGCGGAATTAATTGAAGAAGAACAGGAGAAACGTAAACAACTGGATCTAATGCTAGAAAAGGTTAAAGAAGGCCGTTCTAAAGAGGCTCGCCCTGCAAATGATAACGAACTGAAAGCGACTTCAGTACTGGCTTTTAAACTTGAGGAAGTTTCGGCGAAGATCAGAACAGGAGGTCCAGTTGATGACCCGGAAGATATGGCGCTGGATGTCTGGGCTGGAGTTCAGCCTATTCAACTACAAAAAGGGCCTCTGAATCTGGACTAGTCCTATAGGAATTCTGGGCAAAACTATATAAGAAAAGTGATATTTCACTTGTGGGTAAGGTACAACGACAGAAAAAACACCTTACCCACACCTTCTGTGGATAACTCAGTGAATAGTTTTTGGGTAGATCGCTGTAATGCACAGAATACGTTAAATTCAGCGAATCGTCTGTTTTTTATACCACTTAAAATAATGCTTATTTTTCATGCAGTTAAAGACAGAAACAAGATAAGAACAATCTCTAAAAAAATAAAAAGCAAGTATTGACAGTCAACTTTTATACCTGTGCAAAAAAGTCACGCCAAAAACGGTGAAGGCTTCAGCCAGCACCGTTCAGCAACACTCTAAATTTAAATAACCCATAAAGACATGAGAACTATGGCTATACTTCCAAAGCCAAAATCAGTCTTCCGGTAACTCCAGCTCTATATGGGTTTTCGGGACACAGCAACAGGTAAGAATTTCATCGTCCTGCATGTCCAACAGGCTGTCCTGTACATACTCCACCTCACCATCAATGAGGCGAACTTTACAACAGCCACAATAACCGCCACGGCAGTTATATGGTGCTGGAATCTCCTGCGCTTCAAGAGAGTCCAGCAATGTAGGCTCATACTGATAGTAGTAAGTATGATGGTGATTAACTTTGATTCTGGATGGGCCAGACATAGTTGCGTCCCTTACAGATCAAAGCCGTCGAAATCACCCTCTTCTACTTCGTTGTCGATCTGACCAACGAGGTATGAGCTGATCTCCGCTTCCTGCGGTGCTACCTGTACGTTATCACTCACTAACCATGCATTCATCCATGGCAGCGGGTTCTGACGTGCTGGGAAAATTTCTTCCAGATTCAGAGCCTTCATCCGTACGTTAGTGATGTACTCAACGTAGTCAGACAGAATCTGAGCGTTCAAACCAATCATGGAACCTTCACGGAATAGGTACTGAGCCCAGTCCTTCTCCTGCTGAGCAGCTTCTTTGAAGATGTTATACACATCCTGCTCACACTCTTTAGCGATCTCTTTGAACTCAGGATCATCAGCGCCGGAAGCCATAATATTCAGCATATGCTGTGTACCGGTGAGGTGCAGCGCCTCATCACGGGCGATCAGCTTAATGATCTTGGCATTACCTTCCATGATGGCACGCTCTGCAAAAGCAAAAGAGCAGGCAAAGCTGACGTAGAAACGGATCGCTTCCAGTACGTTGATAGATACCAACGTCAGGTACAGCTTCTTCTTCAGGTTACGCATCGAGGTGTCGTATACCTTGCCATCTAACGTATGCAGGCCTTCACCATGAATACTGTATACACTCGACAAGTTGATAAACTCATCGTAAAGACGTGTTACTGAATCCGCACGACGGATAATCTCAGGGTTTGTAACAATCTGATCAAAGACTTCAGAAGGTTCTGTAATGATGTTACGGATGATGTGCGTATAGGAACGACTGTGAATTGTTTCACTAAACGCCCAGGTCTCAAACCACGTTTCCAGCTCTGGTAGCGAAACTACTGGCAGGAAAGCAATGTTAGGAGAACGACCCTGTACAGAGTCCAGCAACGTCTGATACTTCAGATTACTCAGGAAGATATGCTTCTCATGCTCAGGCATGCTCATGAAGTCTTTACGGTCGGTGGATAGATCCACCTCTTCCGGACGCCAGAAGAAAGAGAGCTGCTTCTCGATCAGCTTCTCAAAAATTGGGTATTTCTGTTTGTCGTAACGGGCAACGTTAACGCTGCGGCCGAAGAACATTGGTTCTTTAGTTGCGTCGTGAGTACTGTGACTGAACGTAGTGTACGCCATCGGGGTATTCGATCCTGAAACCTGATAGGAATTTATTTTTATAAAGCCCACCAATATTGAAGGTGGGCATTCTACTCTTATGTTTTATTGCTCTGAATTGCCCTGTTGCAGATCAGAGCGGCGGCAAACCAATTACAGTTTGCACGCACCACCTTCACACCCATCATCAGCCTGGTCAGAAGCACCATCGCGGGTGTTGTGGTAATACAGCGTCTTAACACCGTACTTGTATGCAGTCAGTAGATCCTGAAGCAGTTGCTTCATTGGCACTTTGTCGTTCGGGAACAACGAAGGATCGTAATTTGTGTTTGCAGAAATTGACTGGTCAACAAACTTCTGCATGATACCTACCAACTGCAGGTAGCCTGTGTTGTTCGGGATATCCCACAGCAGCTCATACTGATCACGCAGTTCAGTGTAGCCTGGAACCACCTGCTTCATGATGCCATCTTTACTTGCCTTAACAGATACGTAACCACGTGGCGGCTCAATACCGTTAGTAGAGTTGGTAATCTGCGAAGAAGTCTCACAAGGCATCAGAGCCGTCAGTGTGCTGTTACGCAGACCGAACTCTTTAATATCTTCACGCAGCGTTTCCCAGAAGTGATGTAGAGGCTCTTCACAGAACTCATCTACTTCTCGCTTGTAGGTGTCGATTGGCAGCAGGCCTTTCGAGTAAACAGTCTCATCAAATTTCGGACATTTACCGCGCTCTTTAGCCAGGTCGTTGGAAGCTTTCAGCAGGTTGTACTGGATCGCTTCAAATGTTTTGTGTACCAGACCGTTTGCGGAACCATCGGAGTACTTAACGCCGTTCTTGGCAAGATAGTAAGCGAAGTTGGTCACACCGACACCCAGTGGACGACGGTTCATCGTAGAAGTCTGCGCTGCAGGAATTGGGTAATCCTGATAGTCGAGCAGATTATCCAATGCGCGAACAATCAGATCAGCTAGATTTTCAAGCTCATCCAGATTTTCCAGCGCGCCCAGGTTGAAGGCAGACAGCGTACAAAGCGCAATTTCACCTTCTGGATCATTCACATGCTGTAATGGTTTAGTTGGCAGTGCGATTTCCAAACAAAGGTTGGACTGTTTAACAGGCGCAACACTTGGATCAAACGGGCTGTGCGTGTTGCAGTGGTCAACGTTCTGAATATAGATACGGCCAGTCTGAGCACGCTCAGCAGCCATGATGCCGAACAGTTCAACTGCTTTAATGCTCTGCTTACGGATACTTGGATCATTCTCATATTGAACGTACAGACGCTCAAACTCATCCTGATCAGCGAAGAATGCTTCGTATAGTCCAGGCACTTCGTGTGGACTGAACAGAGTAATATCACCACCTTTGATCAGACGGGTGTACATCAGCTTGTTGATCTGTACACCGTAATCCAAGTGACGAACACGATTCTCTTCCACACCACGGTTATTCTTCAATACCAGCAGGGATTCAACTTCCAAGTGCCAAATCGGATAGAACAGTGTTGCTGCCCCACCACGCACACCGCCCTGAGAACAGGATTTAACCGCCGTCTGGAAATGCTTATAGAACGGGATACAGCCTGTGTGGTACGCCTCACCATTACGGATCGGGCTACCCAGAGCACGGATACGACCAGCATTGATACCGATACCCGCACGTTGAGAAACATATTTAACAATCGACGCAGATGTAGCGTTGATGGAATCCAGACTGTCACCTGTTTCAATCAGTACACAAGAGCTGAACTGACGTGTAGGTGTACGCACACCCGCCATAATTGGAGTTGGCAGGGACAGTTTAAACAAGGAAGTCGCATCGTAGAAACGCTTCACATAGTCCAGACGTGTCTCTTTCGGGTAATCCGCAAACAGACATGCCGCCACCAGCATATAAAGGATCTGAGGGCTTTCGTAAACTTCACCGGTCACTCGGTTCTGAACCAGGTACTTACCTTCTAACTGCTTAACCGCAGAGTAAGAGAAGTTCATATCACGCTGATGATCAAGATAACCATTCAGGGTATCCCATTCAGCTTCGGTGTAATCTTCGATCAGATGCTTATCGTAACGTCCCGCTTCAACCTGT
>NZ_JAAEQH010000050.1 GCF_024231755.1 Neptuniibacter sp. | reverse complement strand
GCTTTGTGTTTAATGATAGGGTTGTTAGTATGAATCATGAGAGTTACCTTTTGTTTTGGTTAAAGCTTCGACACTTTCATCAAAACGGGTAACTCTCTCTTTTACAAGACAATATGTCAGATCTAGTCTGAGCTAATTCATTTGATCTGACCACAGTCGACAACGGACAAGCTCCGTCAGATCAAATTCAAACTTTTCACTTCACTAGAATGATCACCTTAATCACACTGCGCCATACCACCAATTCCCCTTTTTCTTAGCTTCTGATCCAGGTTTTTAAAGTTTGTTTCAATTACATCTCATAGTTTGTTAACTCAAAAGAGATCACTCCCCCTTTGAATATATCTGTCTCCAATGGTTCGTCCCTGACAAGCTTTACCAAACCTACACCCGGCGCATACCACTCAGTTTGTCTGATTTCGATATCCTGATAGCCGGTTTTAGGATCCGTGTACAGCGGCAACAAAGCAATACCTTCCACTTTTATACAGTTCTCAAATTGCCCTGCGGGAACAGTGACAGTTTCATTCAGTGAGACGATTTCAAATGCCATACTTATCTTGTGTTCCCGAGGAGATCGTACGGTATATGATGGGGTATTGTGTAAAGCATATGGCTTTGTCATCACTGACCAACTACGACCAACATCCAGATCTGCCTCGTTAGGTAATACCCTGACTAACTCCTCTTCAAATCGAGGCCGGTACTCAATAACTGTTCGTCGGGCAATCCGATAGATTCCAGAATCATCCTGTAACAGGTAGTAATCAGTGCCGTCACTTGTTTTCCGGATACTCACTGATTCACCCTCAAATTCACCTTTGAGCTCTGCAGAACCTAAATTCTGAACACTAAACGTACGCTCATTGAACTGGTCTGCCAGTTGCTCCTGCACTTGGTACTGCCACACAGCGCCCTCGTGTAAAGGAAAATAAGGATGCCCTACTTTCTCATCATTACAGCCAGATAATGTGAGTAATAACAGAACTAACCATCCGCGCTGAATCATCTTATTTCTCCGGTAGAGCAGGATCAGGAACATCCGAGAACTTTAACGGTTGATCTTTCTGACCAAGCGCATGCTTATTTTTGGCTTGTTTCGGTTGTTTAACTTCCGGTTTAAATTCCCCAAGCTGCGGCTGCCCACTACGCATCTTCTTCAACGCTTGTTCTAACTCACCATGCATACCTCGTTCATACGGCATTTGGTAAGCGCGAGGTTTATCGGCCATCTCATGATTATTAAGATCCGTTAGCCAGATAAAGATTTTCCCTTCCTCGCTTCGCTCTTTGTCGGGCTCTTCAATCACCGCATAGTGAAACAGAAACTTCTGGGGTAACTGTGCTCGGCTAGGCCACCCTTGGCTCTGTTGCCAACCAAAATAACTGGCGGCATAAAAAAGGACCGCACCAAACACCAATACAAATTTAATTGGCCATTTTAGGCTCCCTCTAATTACCGCCAGTAGTAACAACGCGGTAAAGAACACATAAGCCAGTACCAAGCCAAGCAGTTCCTCAGTCATTTTCTCTCCGCCTTTACAATAGTTTTTTGAAGCTGGTTGATATTGCTAACCTCACCTTCAGGGGTCAGCGTGAAACGGATCGCAGTCATTTCATCGTTACTCTTTTGCAAAGTAACCGTGTTGTAGCTGATGACCTTCAACACCGGATTCACCTCTGCGACATAGACGGTAACAGGGACAGGCTGCTGATTTTCACTTTTGAAATAGTGCAGATTGATAATATATTCACCCGGTGGTCGCCCCCTGATAGTCAACACTTCCTGGTTAAGCGGGTTGATAATCTCCTGACCATTCACGACCTGAATATCATTAGCAATGCCTCGATCATCCCTGTCCAAATGCATCAATCCATGCTGCGGCCGCTTGTACCAGACCTTGCTCTGACTCGGCCCCTGCGCCCATAGATCAATGTCATTCGGATCGTGATCAGGCCAACTGGCGGTGATTAGAAATTCCGCTTTTGGATCGATAATTCCCGACTTTGCCGGAGGGTTCAGAAGAAGTAAGGCGATCAAAAACAGGAAGGTAAACGTCAACAATGCGTTAAACAAAAGATCCGTAAAAGGATCAATTTCCGCGTTTTGCCTTTGACCTAACAACCTCATAGGTCAGCACCTGATTTTGCGGAATCTTTACCTAACAGTAGCTTTTGATGACGTTTCTGCAGTTCTATAGTTAGTGCAACAAATCGATCAGACATACGATCTAACAGCAAGTATTGAGCACTTAATAAAATACTGCACACCAACGCCACCAGCGTCGTGTTCATGGCCACACCCATACCCAGAGTCATATGCTGCATCAGGGATTTGATATCTTCGATGGTCAGGTTCTCTAGACCTGATACAGAGCTAAGCATGATGATAAAACCGATCACCGTTCCTAACAGACCGAGTTTGACGATCACCCCCGATATAAACCAACCCACTTGATGTGGACCACGGGTTTCCTCTACTAGAAGCTCAGCCAATAAAGGACTTTCACCCACTTGTGGGTTCTCTATAGAATCTGCTGCACTACCCAGCAGATAGTCCTGAGCAAGACAAACACCATGGAAATATTGGTTAGGAATCGCCTTCTCTTGTTCAAGCTGCTCAACACAGCAATCAAACATCTGAAACTGCTCAGAGAGAAAATAACTGCGGTAACCGCTGTGTAGAGTCATCACTAGCAGCAATAACAAAATCACCAAACTCAAACGAGTTTGATCCTGTTGAATGATACTTTGCAGCAACTGCTGTTCCCAACTTAGGAACAAGCCAAACAGAATCAATCCAAGCAGCAGCGACCAGTACAACAGTACTTTGTAACGGACAGGGGTATACACAACACATCTACCTTGTATGAGTATTGAACAGGAAATTTAATTGGGACAAACTGGGGACTAATTCAGAACTATTGCACAGCTCTTTAACGCAATGCTTTTTAATGCACTGCTTTTCAACACAGAGGAGTTATCCATCGGGTAAGGCAAACACCAACAAGCTATCACCCGTAGGGTAGCCAGCGATTTTGTTACCGCCGGCTGCAACCGCTATATATTGTTTTCCATCAATCGAGTAACTAATAGCAGGGGCATTCACTCCCGCGGGCTGTTTGTAGGACCAGAGTTTCTGTCCAGTATCTTCATCAAGCGCGAAAAACTCACCATCACCTTCACCGCTAAAAACCAATCCACCCGCTGTAGCGAGCACACCACCCAACAATGGCAATCGTGTTTTCTGCTGCCAGTTGATTTGGCCATTTTCCAGGCTGATAGCTGATAGGGTTCCATGCTTGTCAGTTTCATCAAATTCGAAGTAGGTATAGGTCTGCCAAGGTAGGTTTTTGTCTCCTGATAAAGGCTTTCGGAAGTAAGTTGCTGGCAGATGAATCCCTGCCACATAAGCCTGTTTCTTAGTCGCATTCAGTGCTACTGGAGACCAATTACTTCCCCCGGCAATACCTGGAGCGATGGTGACACCCGCTTCAGTTAGATCCGCAAATAAATTATGTTGCGGGACAAATGCTTCAGACTTAAATAGCAATTTACCCGTTGCGCGATTCAGTACATAAAACCAACCGGTTTTACCTGCTTGACCAACCGCTTTGACCTTCTTTCCAGCGACTTCTGTTTCAAATAAGACTGGCGGGCTTGAAACATCATAACCCCAGCGATCATGGGGTACCTGCTGAAATGCCCATTTCAACGCCCCTGTCCGGCTATCCAACGCAACAATACTTGAAGTATGTAAGTTATCACCGGGACGTGCCGAATCATCCATATTCGGCGCGGGGTTACCCGTCCCTAAAAATAGCCAACCCGTTTTAGGATCAATTGCTGGGGTAGTCCAGATTGAACCGCCACCCAATTTCCAGCTTTGACGAAAACGCTGCTGTTGGCTTTTTTCTCTGGCAATGTCACGGTTAAGGTTATGGCCTGACTCAGTAGTTTCTCGCCACTGTCCTACCCAGTGCTCGCCATTAACACTGTACCAACGCCAAAGCTCTTTTCCGGTTTCGATATCAAATGCAGCCAGGAAGCCGCGTAACCCAGTACGCCCATCGCCCAATCCCACAACCCTGAGGCCTTTGTCAGTATCCAGGTGCAGGCCATAACCTGCTCCAGTACTGCCAATAATTACTTTATTACCGTATACCTGGGGAGCCATATTAAAGCTGTGACTAGTCCCTCCAGTTATTTTGGCGTTATCACCAAGCGCACTGTTACTAAGTCCATCAAAATCTGACAATGCAGATATGCTTTCCTGCATCGATAGGGAAAGGTCGCCAACTTTACGGTCCCAGATCAACTCCCCGCTTGTCTGGTCTAATGCGATTAGATGACCATCAATAGTAGCCTGAAATACTTTGCCCTGGCTCACAGCAACACCGCGGTTGGCAGGACCGCAACAGCTCTTTTTATCAGACTGCGGATGCTTATAACGCCAGATTTTCTTACCCGTTTGGGCGTCTAAGGCGATCACATGATTAAACGGAGTACTGATAAACAACTGTTTTCCCACCTGAATAGGGGAAGTTTGGAAAGATGCTTTAATACCCGTTTTATACTCCCAGGCTAATTCCAGATCTGCGATATTTTCTCTATTAATCTGGGTTAAAGGACTAAAACGATGATTTTCCAGACCATTTCCATAAGTGGCCCACTCAGTGTCATCCGCAAAGCCGGGGCGAATCAGCAAAATAGCGATGAGTAAAAAATAGAGTAACGCTTTCATCGTTTAGTCCTTTCCCAAAAAGATTGAACGGCTAACTAATTCTGGTACAGATTCACCAGATCCGACATGTGAAGTGATGCGATAACATTCTTTGTTTCATCCATCAGTTCATAGAGTGCATTACCGCCGTTATCAAAAATACTGAACAAAGCGATGGCTCCGCCTTCACCTCCACTCTCAGAATGCGGCTCTTCGCAAGGTTCAACAATCTTGTAGCTTCCTGCAGGACGCACTTCTGTAAGATCGCCGTTGGCGTCGTAAATCCTGTGCTCTCCCTTTAACACAAGAATCTTATTCAACGCTGTATGACGGTGCAGAATAATGGGTTTATGGGGTTCAAACTTGAACAGCACCTCTGCCCGTTGCTGTTCTTCGTCTATATGTAAAATGCTGTAACGGAAATGTTCCAGTTCCCCAAACTGCTTCCACTCAACCGTCTCGTCAATTTGCAAAATATCCATCGTTTTTCCTCACTCCGTTTGGGATCTGCTACTAGGGCCTGTTAACACTACTTTCATCGCCCCGCTGGAGGCTATTTTTGTTCTCATCAAGGCAGCATGAGAGTGGTTTAGTTATTCTAAATAAGCGAACAATAACGAAGCTGAGGGCATAAATGGCCCAGTCCTTCGGATTGAGGTTATAAGAGCGTCACTCGTTGTTCATTTAGAACCACTAAATTCTCTCCTCTTGCCTAGATTGACGTTTTTCTAGTCTCAACAGGGATGAATAAATTAGTGCTAACAGGCCCTAACTTATCCAAACCAGCCGGAATGAAAAATCCATAAAATGACCGTCAGACTCAGGCAATTTGCCCGATACAACCTAAGCTGCAACTTTTACTATGAGTGGAGATTCAATTAAGAGCGTGAACTATATGAAAACGATCAGACTTAACCATCTGCTGATGCTAATTGTTTTACTGTCCGGAGTGGCAGCTCTCTTTCTCTCAGCAGGGATTGCTCTATACAAGTCCGATACAAAATCCCGCCAACAAGCACATAATCTAGCAGATACGGTTAAGCAACAGCTGGACTGGCAATGGCTGAAAGTAGAAAACCAGGTCATGAACCGGGACCAATTCCCGGACTTCTACCTCTGGAAAAACTCAGCTAGTTTTGCGGGTTTATGCTTAACGTTTGAAAATGCACACGGGAGGAATCTACGTAGCCTCTGCCGCGACGATATATCGGAAGAGCATTGGCCAGAATGGTTCGAAACTCTTTACCTCACTCTGTTTGAGCCGGGAAAAGAAGCAATCCAACAGGTTACCTTTGATAACAATTTGGTCGGCAAAGTCAAAGTGGCACCTAACGAAATAGTAGTCCTGTATCAAGCTTGGCAGAACATCCTCTATCTGATGGAGGTTTGTTTCATTATTGTTCTGACCTTATGCATACTCCTTTATCTTTCGTTACGCTGGATTCTGCGGCCCATACGCCATACCCAGAAAGTCCTGCGCCAACTGGAACAAGGCGATCTTTCTGCCCGGGTTCCAACGTTCCATGTACAAGAGTGGAACCAGACCGGCAATGTGATCAACGAACTAGCCTCCAGCCTGCAGGAGACATTAGATGAAAGAAAACAGCTTTCCTTAAAGCTATTACATATTCAAGAGAATGAACGTCGTCACCTGTGCCGAGAGCTCCACGATGAGTTTGGACAGTCCCTTACTGGGTTAAGAGCTATCGCCTATTATCTTGATGAAGAAGCCCAAATACACTGCCCTGAACTTACGGAAAAAATCCGCCAGATTTCAAAAATTTCTCAACATATGATGGAGCTGGTCAAAGGGCTACTCTTCCGCCTGCGTCCAGCTGATATCGATGAATTAGGCTTGGCAGAATCGCTACACAACATGGTAGATAATTGGAACAGCCAGCATCAGGGAGTTCATTGCGAACTAGTTACAGATAAACAAACCGATCAGATCCCTTCCCCTATCGCAATTAATCTTCTACGCATTGTGCAGGAGAGTCTGACCAATATCGCTAAGCACGCATCCGCCAGCGAAGCTTATATCCAGTTACAAATTTTGACTGAGCAAGGCGCTCATTCAGAACAACACCTACAGTTAGCCATACAAGATAACGGTGATCTGAAAAACTCCGACTCATTAATTAAACCCGGCAATGGTTTATTGGGTATAAAGGAGCGTATCTGCGCCCTGAATGGGGAGTTAGAATTACAAACATCAGAATATGGCGGTTTGGAAGTGACTGCCATGATTCCACTCACTGTCTACAAGGATGCCGATGAAGTCAGTTAATATTCTGCTGGTTGATGATCACGCCATTGTTCGAGAAGGTTACCGCGCTTTAATAAATCGTCAAGATAGTTTCAATATCATTGCAGAAACCGGCTCTGGCGAGGAAGCCTACCGTCTATATAAAGAACTCAACCCGAGTCTGGTATTACTAGATTTGTCCTTACCGGGAAAAGGCGGGTTAGCCACTCTGTTGCAGATCAGACAATTTGATAAAGACGCTAAGGTGCTCATCTTCAGCATGCATCAGAACCCAGCGATGGCACAAAAAACCATTGAATCCGGTGCCAGAGGTTATATAACAAAAAGCAGTGAACCCGGTGTTTTAGTTCAGGCAATTAACGATGTTATGCGAGGCCGCATTGCCCTTAGCGATGATATGGCTCATGCATTAGCATTGGAAAAACTTAATGGGCAGAAATCTACGATCACCGATCTCACTACGCGGGAATTTGAGATCCTACGCATGCTGGTTGAGGGTAAAAGCAAACAGGAGATAGCTGATACTCTCTGTATCAGTGCCAAAACCGTCGCCAACAGCCATTACATCATTAAGAGTAAACTCAACGTCAAAAGCGATATTGAACTGCTTCATTCCGCAGTACAAATGGGGGTAATTTCCACTTCAGAGTTGCTATGAGCTAGTACATAGAGTTTCTGCATGACAATCGTGCCTCTATAGGGACGAAAGCTCGGACTTTTCAGTTTCACCGAGAGAATAGTTCGCCTTTAAGCAATTCTCAGCTACAGGCCTTTCTATATAAAAGCCCTGGAATATGTGGCAGCCAATTTCATTGGCATATTTCATCTGTTCCGGAGTCTCGATACCCTCGGCAACAATCTTAAGATCATAAGCCTTCGCAATAAGCGCAACGGCTTCCACGATAGATTCGGCTTTGCTCTTCGTTCCCAACTCCTGCACAAACGCCCGATCAATCTTTACTATATCAATCGGTAGATCCTTAAGATAACTCAGCGAAGAGTAGCCCGTACCAAAATCATCCAAGGCAATTGTCGCACCAAGAGATCTAAGTTTTTCCAGACGATTTACAGCAAACTCTATGTTCTCGACCGCAACGGTCTCCGTTATCTCAAGACAAAGATCACTTAATGCAATACCATATTTATCTACACGACGCTGCAACGACAGCATCATATTCTCTTGATAGAACTGCTGCGGACTGATATTGATCGACAAATACCAACCTTCTTGCCAGAAGCCATCTTCCCGCCATTTAACAATCTGATGGCAACAATGATCAATCAACCAGTCACTTACCGGGATAATTAAACCGCTGATTTCAAGACTGGGGATAAATTCCACCGGGGAGATCGTTCCCTTTGTTGGATGCTGCCAACGAATCAAAGCCTCAAATCCACAAATATGACCATTTAAATCCACCAGCGGTTGATAGTGAACTTTAAACTCTTCATTCTGCAGCGCATGATGAAGCTGAATTTCCATATTTCGCTGTTTTTCCACAGCCAGAGACATCGCTTGATGGTAGAAGGCGAATCCATTACGCCCATTCTCTTTGGCATGATACATAGCGGTATCTGCAAACCGCATTAGATCGTCAATACTTTTCTCTGCCATAGGGAAAATAACGACCCCGATACTTGCCCCTATACGCAACTGATGCTGTTTCACGGCAATCGGTTCAGACAAAGATGTCAGCAACTTATTACAGATTGACTCGACATCGTTCACCACTGCACCCTGGTCCTCATCAAACGATTGCATCAGTATGACAAACTCATCACCACCCAGTCGTGCTACCGTATCATTGCCCCTGACCTGGCTTGATAAAATATTTGATACCTTTTTCAAGAGCAGGTCTCCCACCCCATGCCCTAAGGAATCGTTAATCGTTTTGAAATGATCCAGGTCGATAAACAACAGAGCATTGTATTCACCTGTCCGCTTGCAGGTTGCCAGAGACTGCTCCAGGCGGTCATTCAACAACGCTCGGTTAGGCAGGCCAGTTAACGTGTCGTGATTTGCCATATGGCTGATATGATCCTGAACCAACTTCTGCTCAGAAATATCAGTCGCTACTACAAGTATCGCGGGATCATTGAAATGTTCAAAAGGAGCAATTTGCGCGGAAAAATAGTGAGCCTCGCCGTCCGGCTTGGACCAGATATATTCCCTCATCTCCGCTTGTGATCCATTGACTCTGACGTTGTGAATCGCCAGCTCCAGAGTATCTATTTGATCGTGTAGCAGGTGCACCTGACGCAGAGCCATACCAGCTACATCGCCCGGCCTTCTCTCGTAGAAATCTGCAAACCTCTGATTACAAAATAGAATATCGCCATATTCATTCAATGCGACGATCAACTGCGGTACCTGATCGATCAGCTGATTAAGACGCATCTCACTCTGTTCCAGCGCCCGGTGGCTCTCTTTTTTATCTTTGAGCAGAAGCTGGACCATTTCGATAAACTCATTACCAGCATTAGCCAACTGCCCCAGTTCAGTATCCTCATGCCTGCGACTAACCGAAAGGCGTTTATCACTCGCCCGCTCTGGATGAAGTTTGGAAAATTGATTCGCTAGTACTGCTAAGGGTTTAGTAATGGTGTAATAAAACAAAGCAATGAGGAGAATCGCCAGCAATACATTACGTATTAACCCAACCACAAAGACATTAACAGCACGATCAAAGAAGGGCTGAAAAGCCTGGTCAAGATTAATCACCAGTTTCAATTGGCCTGGCTCAATATTGGCATACTCGGGCGCATTCAGATCCACCAAATACGCTTTATCTTCTGGAAAGATTCGTTCAGTCAGCCATCGAGTATTGGTAGTTTTGTGTGACGCTTTCTTTTCTGCCAAAACCTCACCTAACTCATCACTGATCACTGATCACTGATCACAGCATGCTGGACAAAACTGTATTGCATTAAACCCGCGACAACTTCCTGTGCTAAAGCGTGGTCGAGAGTATGCACTGATCGGCTGGCGGGAGGCTTACTTGCTTTGAGAATTTTTTGAATGGTACTGTCGAGTTGACTTCCCTGGTCCCGAAAATCACCGATTACCTGAACGGTACTCAACGCCAGACCGATAGCAAAGGCAAAAAGCACCGAGTACCTTGCCAAGCGGAATGCTAGTCGTTGATTTCGGAAATTTAACGAGTCGGCCATTGGGATGTACTGATTCCCCGCAGTTGTTAGTAGCTATTCTGCTCTTTTCAAACTAGCGTATCAATCCTTTACCTTACTTAAGGAACTCTGATTCAGGTTTCAATTCCATACTTCAGCAATAAACGAGGCAAGACTTCGCCCAGATTGTCTATATCTTGATCATTAAGTTCGATAACACTTAAACCTGACAGCTCCAGAAGCTCTTTCTTACGCATTTTAGCAGCAAGTTGAGAGGGTTGATTACCTTCACCCCAATATTCGATATAGAGGTGGTGTTGTGGCAGATAAAAGTCAGCAAAAAAATCACCTTGTAGTGGAATTCGACGCTGATAGGCATGTAACAAGCCAGAGAAATACAACCAGTTATCTATTTTCTGCTCCTGCTCACAGCTCACTGAATGACCATCACAACACCTAAACGGTTCAGACAAGCATGTCCGCTCATCCACTGCGCATTTAAGCGCAGGATGTTTAGGTATGGATTCCGGCCAGAGTACATATGGCACAGCAGTTGAACTGTTCTCCCGCTGACAACCACCTTCAGCCTGACCTAATGCCGTTAGTATCCATCCTTTACGGCCTGCGTTAACCCATCCAAGTTCTTGTAACACCTGATCCATCATTTTGCGAGGCAGTGAAAAGGACTTCGCCAACTGGCTGGAAGTGAGCAATTGCCCATCAGGGTTTGAAAAGACTTTATGCTCCGTAACACTTACCGGCCAGATAATATAGCGGCCAAACTTTTGGCTTTCCCGATACTTACCCCCTTCAAACTCACCTTTTGTGGTTAGAAGCCAGCTTTCATCTACACGTTTAATCCAGCCAAGCGTCTCCAGTTCGGAAAACATCTGCTTGGTAGTTTTCCCCAGAGCCTTAGCTAAAGCTGAAGTAGATAAAGGAGATCGGTTGTCTGCCATAGAAACTACCTGTATTTGGCTTAAAAAGTAACACTAAAGCCTGAACTGCGCTATTAAATCCAGACCTCGTCGACGTGTCTCAAAATATTTTTAATGGATAACACAAATTACATAGAAAACTATGACAATTCATCATATTACAGAGAATTTTTTCTCTCATTCAAAACTTATCAACTACGCTTAAGAGATATCTCTCGCTGTAAAATAAAGGACATCATTTCATGGACGCATGCCGACAGAAATCCAGTAAGTATTCTCTATTCGTTTGCCTTGTTTTATCACTTTGCGTTACCACTTCAAGCCATGCCAATGAATGGGTCTATAGTGTCGTCAAAGGGGATACCCTGTCAGAGTTTAGTGAAAAATACCTGTACCGCATCTCCTATTGGAAGCAGCTACAGTCAATAAATAATATTCAGGACCCCAAACGTATCCCTGAAAACACCAAACTCCGTGTGCCAATCTCTTGGATCAGGACTCAACCTGCAGCTGCAAAACTGGTTGAAACATCTGGAAATGTTCAATTTAAACAGCATCAACAGGACATATTTTCGGCTGCCGAATCTGCTCAGAAAATCCAGCTAGGTGATGAACTGAAAACAGGCCCACAGAGTAGTGCATTGATTCGTTTTGCTGATGGAAGCGATGTCTTAGTTTTACAGAACTCACTGGTAAGTTTTAACCATATGACCGCTTATGGTGATACTGGCATGGTGGATTCTAGAATCCGTCTGCTGCAGGGAGATGTTCAAACCCAGGTTGAAAAACAGCAAGGTGGTGGTTCACGTTTCGAAATCCATACCCCCGCTGCAGTTTCAGCAGTTCGCGGAACCGAGTTTCGCATCAGTTTCTCAGAGCAGAGCAAAAGCTCAAGCATTGAAGTCCTTGAAGGGGGCGTTGCAGTCCGCGGTGGTAAAACAACCCGGTTAATTAAATCCGGTTACGGCACGCGTGTTGAAAAGGACAAAACCCCATTAAAACCCAAGAAGTTACTGGAACCACCGGCCCTGAAAAGCTTACCTGTACCCATTGAGCAAATTGGTGCTCAACTCAATTGGTCAAAAGATAAGCAAGCTCGTAGTTACCGTGCACTGATCTCCACAACAGAAAACTTCAGTTCTGTCCTATGGGACCAAACCAGCGAGCGCAATAACCTTACACTGCCTGATTTGAAAGACGGCGATTACTTCCTACAGCTAAGATCAATAGATCAGCACGGCATTCAGGGCAAACCCTGGATCTCTGAACTTACCCTCAACGCCAGACCCCAGCCTCCCTTCCCTATGCTTCCCAACAAAGGTGCGGTTATTAGGGGAGAAACACCACAATTGGAATGGACCAATTCGGAAGATGCTGAGAGTTATATGTTGGAGATCGCCACTGATGAAGGTTTCACTCAGTTGATTAGTAAAGAACAGCTGAGCCATACCCTGGCACAACCTTCAGAAGCAACTGAACCCGGCACTTACTTCTGGCGATTGGCTAGTATTGCTACAGATGGTGAACAGGGGCCTTACAGTGACATACGCAGCCTGACCGTAAAACCTATTCCAGCAACACCATCTCCGACGCTTGAACAGGATGATAAGCAGGTTAGATTATCCTGGAGTGAAGGCTTACCGGGACAGAGCTATCAAGTACAGATCGCCCGTAACAGAGATTTTACAACCATTCTGGAAGAACATTCAGTACTTGAACCCGAACTATCTATGCCACGTCCTGAGGGTTTCCGCTATGTAAGAGTAAGAACTTTAGACGATGATGGCTATGCGGGGGGCTGGGGAGTAACTCAGGAGATCCTTCCTCCACCAAGTGACAGCTGGATCTACGTATTTGGTTCATTTGTAATGACTATAATTCTACTATGATCAAACGACGTTTCATCCAGATAGCAATTCTGGCTGCCCTGCTACTCCTAATTGCAGTTGGCATCAGTAGCTCTGTGCTGAAACGTTTTGACCTGATCATCTACGACACCCTAACCAGTTTAAATAATAAACCTGCGCCGGAAGAGATCGTTATCGTAGCGATTGATGAAAGGAGTCTTGCTTCATTAGGCCGCTGGCCCTGGTCCAGAGAAATTCATGCACAGTTACTGGATCAGTTGTCCAAGGCTAAAGTGATTGGCTTCGACATTCTTTTCTCGGAGGGTGAAAGCCCCTTGGCAGATAGCAGGTTTGCTGATGCAATCAATCAAAACGGCAATGTTGTTCTTGCCCTAGCCCCCGAAAAAGATCAGCAGAACAACCGTATTATTGAGCTTCTGCCAATACCAGAACTGGCGGTAAATTCTGCAGGCATAGGTCATGTAGATACAGAACTGGATATTGATGGCATCTGCCGCCGAATCTACCTTTACGCTGGCTTGGGTGATCCTAACTGGCCAACACTCGGGCTGGCGATTTTCAACCTCTTCAAACAGGATGAAGGGCTATCCCCATTCGCTAAACCACAGACACTTCAGGAAGGAACCGGCTGGGTAAGAAGTACACCCATGTTAATCCCTTTCTATGGCCCTGAGGGGCATTTCCAGCAATACTCTTATGCAGATGTACTAAACGGTTCAATCACGCCCGAAACATTCGCAGACAAAGTCGTTCTGGTTGGAGCTACAGCCGTAGGGATGGGTGATGCGATTAGCACCCCTGTTTCCGGTTTGCATAAGAGACTACCGGGGGTAGAGCTAAACGCCAATATTACCGCAGCCCTGCTGCAATCCCGTTTTATCCACCAAACTTCTGACTTAGTACAATACGCGCTGACGGCCGTCTTAGTATTGTTACTCTTACCACTCACTTACTATCTGCCACGGAGATATTTCCCTCTATCTCTGCCATTAGGCATTGTTATCAGCCTTGGTTTAAGCATTGTGATGTTTCTTAAAGTATCTATCTGGTTTGCCCCTGCAGTCACTATCCTTATGCAGATACTGGGCTTCACCTATATCAGCTGGAACCGCTATTACGCATCTCTAAGTAAAATTCAGCAATTGAATAAAGAGGTTTATGAGCGCCTTAATTTTGATCAACTCACCCACCTGCCAAACCGGGAGATGCTTAAAGATCAACTGCAACTGGAACTGAATAAAGCGGAGAAAGAAAAAAACAAACTCGCACTTCTGGTCATACAACTCAGTAACATAAAAGAAGTTAATAACCGTCTTGGATTTGCAGCTGGGGATAAGGTTTTAAGTATGGCTTCCTCTCAGATCCAGAAAGCAGTATCCCATCAGTACCCTGTCGCTCGCCTCGGTGGAATCGAGTTTGCAGTGATGCTGCCTAGCCAATCAGATCGGAGCAAAGTAGAAAATATAGGAAGCCGTCTGATCCAGCTTTTGCAATTGCCTTGTGAACTGGAAGGGGAACACTTTTTCTTCAAACCCTCTATCGGTGTCTGCCTGTATCCTGAAGATGGCCACGATTCTGACACACTTATGGGTAATGCTTATTCTGCGATGCATAAAGCCAAGAAAAGCAGAAAACGTCGTTTGAGCTTCTATTCACAAGAGATCAAAAAGCAGCTACTAGATCAATCTTCATTGGAACGTGACCTCCACTTAGCCCTATCCAGAAACGAGCTGGAGCTTTATTACCAACCTCAAGTGATGAGCAATTCTGGGCAGATTACAGGTCTCGAAGCATTGTTGCGCTGGCATCATCCGGAACGGGGAATGGTAAGGCCAGATCAGTTTATCCCTATTGCTGAAAGTACCGGGCTCATAATTGAAATTGGTAATTGGGTGCTGGATTCAGCCTGCAACAGAGCGATGCAATGGCGAGAGCAATATCAACAGGATATCAGAATGGCAGTTAACCTCTCCGCGATCCAGTTCAGTGAAAGCCTGATAGTTGAGAGCATCACCAACGCATTGCGCAGCAGTGGTCTCCCCCCCTATCTACTGGAGCTAGAGCTTACTGAATCGGTTCTAATGGACGATCCTAAAAATGCCATTGAACTATTACAAAGAATGAAACAGATGGGAATCAATATCGCTATTGATGATTTTGGTACGGGGTACTCTTCTCTCAGTTACCTGAAACAGTTTCCTCTGGACAGAATTAAGATAGATCAGAGCTTTGTAAGAGATCTGGAAGATAGCTCAGAGAGCGCCGAAATCACTCAGGCAATTATTACCATGGCCCACAGCCTAAATCTAAAAGTAATCGCTGAAGGTGTTGAAACCCCACAACAACGAGGCTTTCTGCTGACTCAGACTTGCGAAGAACTGCAAGGTTATTACTTCAGTAAACCCCTACCCGCCGACAAAGTCACCCTGCTTTTACAACAAAACATCTCTACCCTGAAATAATCTTTTGCTTTATTGAACTCTGTTTTCAACGTATATATATCGCTTGAGTAACAGAGCTTAAGCCATGACTAAAAGAATACTGATTATCTACACCGGTGGTACCATCGGCATGCAACGTTTCCCACAGGGGTACGCCCCTGTTTCCGGCTTTAAAGAGCTAATGCAGGAGCGCTTTAACTATTCACAACATGCCCAACTACCGGAATTTGATCTGACTGAGCTATCCCCCTTGATAGACAGCGCTAATCTACAACCCAGCCACTGGAACTTAATAGCCGGACAGATTATCGAAAGCTACTCCAGCTACGATGGTTTTATCGTTCTGCACGGTACCGACACCATGGCATATAGCGCTTCCGCCCTCTCCTTCATGCTGCAAGGGCTGGATAAGCCAGTTATTTTTACAGGATCACAAATCCCCCTAGCAGAGCTACGCAATGACGCTCTGGATAACCTCATCACCTCACTTTTGCTGGCTGCATTCCATCCAGTCAATGAAGTATGCATCTACTTTAACGGTAAGCTATTGCGCGGAAACCGTAGTAGTAAAGTAAAAGCGACAGGTTTTGATGCTTTTGACAGCCCTAACTTTCCCTGGCTTGGACAAGTAGGCTTGAATATCGAGTTACACAACAAACTATTTATCGAGCAGGGACAGCAGAATTTCCACAACCCTGTATTTGTTGGAAAAGCAGTGACAGTTCTACCGATCTTTCCAGGATTATGTGCCGATGTAGCAGATGCCATCTGCCACGCTCCGGGAGTTAAAGGTTTAATTATCCGAAGTTATGGGGTCGGCAACCTTCCGGACCAGAATCAAGGTTTACTCGATGCCTTACATAGCGCATCGGACCAAGGTTGCATCATCGTGAATATAAGTCAGTGCCTCCAAGCTGAAGTCTTCCAGGGGCAATATGCATGTAGTTCAGTGCTGAATGAAATCGGGGTCATTTCAGGCGGAGATATGACGGTTGAGGCTGCTTTCAGCAAACTCCATTTTCTTTTAGCGACAGAGAAAGACAGGGCCTCTATCAAACAAATGATGAGAGATGATCTAGCCGGTGAACTGGACAGCTAAATAATTCCAATTCAGGGCAAATCTATTTTATCCAGCCATTCGCTCTCTTCCGGCTCAAGATAGATCTGCTCCAGAAGCTCTTGTGCCCAGCTTTCCTGTTCGGCCAGATTCTGCAACATAGCCACTGCCATAATTTTAACCGCAGTGACTGAGCTCCATACGGAATGATTCAGACAGCGCCAGTGATTTGCATCTCGTATTTTCGGACGCTCAATCTGATCAGAACATGTTTCACATAACATAACGCAATGTTCAAAGTCTGGTTCCGATGGCACCGGAGGTACTTCGAAAATTGCCAGTTTTACACCGTGAGCATCACAAAGTTCACAGTGGGAACTACAACGCCGCACCAGATCCTTGCCGTACAACGACAAACCATGGTGTCGCTCCTGATGACGTGCATGACCTTTAGACATTTTCCTATTCCTCAACGTCCGCTGCTCTCTTTAACAGATAGCATAATCTCGGGGGGATAAAAGAAATTTCTATAACTAAATAGCAAATTATTCAGGGCAGCTTTGACCTGTCACTGGGCAAATAATTAAAAAGGGCAGCTTAAAAGCTGCCCTTTACTGCCGGATGGATACTCCGACTAATCGGCCTTTAAAGGCATGATCACTTTCTATTTTTAAGCTGCTTGCTGATGATCCCAGTGCAAATGGATAATTTCCACCAGCGCCTGCGGACAGTGGTGCCTGATCACCTTATGAATCTCTGACATGCGCTCAACGGGTATATCCACCATTACCAGAAAACACCCCTGCTGTAATGCATGCTGGTATTTTCCCAGCAGATGCACAGGTGTGTCCTCACCAACCAGCTTTCCTAGCCATCCTCCTAATCCAATGCCAAGGATGCTACTTGCAACCACCGCACCACCGCTGACCACTGCGCCAACCGGACCTAATGCGCTGCTTGCCACAAGGCCAGCTGCGAGACCAAAACTACCGCCTGCAACCATGCCCCAATCCATATCGTCTTCCAGCTCTGTTGTCTCCACATCAGTGGCAGGAGGAACATGTAGTTTCTCAAGCTGACTAGGATCATCTGCCATAACATGAATGGAATCTTCTTCAATCCCCTTTCCGGTTAAGGCCGAAGCCACACCTTCAACCTGCTTGGCTGTAGGGGCAAGAAAAACTAGCCTTTTCATCCTACACCTCGCTCTTCGACAACCTCGTTTACAACAGTTAAAAGTATAGCTTTTCTGCTAGCGATGGCGTTTATTTGACCTTTATAATGCGTGAAAAGATTTCATGTCGAGGATTGGACAATGCTGCAACTGGGGACTCCTTTTTCAAATACTGCAACCCGAGTACTCATGTGCGGGGGTGGAGAGTTAGGCAAAGAGGTTGTTATAGAACTCCAACGCCTGGGGGCAGAGGTTATCGTAGTAGATCGTTACCCTAATGCACCGGGTATGCAAGTTGCCGACCGCAGCCATACCATCTCCATGTTAGATGGAGAAGCGCTGCGCAGAGTAATCGAAGCAGAAAAACCAAACCTGATTGTTCCTGAAATAGAAGCGATAGCCACGGATACACTGGTTGAACTTGAGGCTGAAGGTTTTAAAGTCGTTCCCACTGCTCGTGCAGCACAGCTGACAATGAACCGTGAAGGCATTCGCCGCCTTGCTGCCGAAGAGCTTTCTATCCCTACCTCTCCTTACCGTTTTGCAGAAACCTATGAAGAATATAAAGCGGCTGTAGATGTTGTAGGTATCCCATGCGTAGTTAAGCCAATTATGAGCTCTTCAGGTAAAGGCCAATCCACCATTAAGAACGCAGATGATGTGGAAGCAGCCTGGTCTTATGCACAAGAAGGTGGCCGAGCGGGTAAAGGTAAAGTCATTGTTGAAGGCTTTGTCGATTTCGATTACGAAATCACTCTGCTTACAGTGCGTCATGACAGTCGCACCAGCTTCTGCGAACCCATTGGCCATATTCAAGTCGGTGGAGATTACCGCCAGTCCTGGCAACCTCAAGAGATGAGCGAATCGGCTCTAGCTACATCACGGGAAATCGCTGAAAAAGTAACAGCAGCGTTGGGTGGCCATGGTATTTTTGGTGTAGAACTGTTTATTAAAGGTGATCAGGTTTACTTCAGTGAGGTGTCACCGAGGCCGCACGACACAGGTATGGTTACTATGATCTCACAGGATCTGTCTGAATTTGCCCTACATGCCCGTGCCATTCTTGGCTTGCCTATCCCAAACATCCATTTCCACGGACCATCCGCATCCAGCGTGATTCTGGTTGAAGGAGAGTCCAATCAGGTTCGCTTTGGTAATCTGCAACAGGTTCTGGCTGAACCCAATACAGAACTGCGCTTGTTCGGTAAACCAGAAGCATCCGGCCAGCGTCGTATGGGAGTTGTGTTAGCGAGAGACAACACAGTACAGGAAGCTAAAGAGAAAGCGATCAGAGGTTCTACTTCCGTTAACGTAGAACTGTAAACCGACCTCTAATTTGTCACCAACGGTGCCTGATGGGTATATTCATCCGTATCCATCAGTTGCAGTAGGAAATCAGCTACGTCCTGCCTGGAAATATACTTAGCCTTCACTCCTTCGAGATTGGTATACACCTTATATTTGTTCTTTTTACGTCCGTAGGTAAGAAAACCAGGGCGCACAATTGTCCAATCTAAACCGCTATCGCGGATAATTTTTTCCTGCCGTTCACGGTCGCACAGAATTCGTTTCATCATCAAGGGCTGAATCACTTTGTCATACCAAAAGCCCCCATGACCTTTACTCTCACCAGAACCTACACAGCTAACAACCACAAGCCGATTTATCCCGGATTCATTCATCGCATCAATGACATTGCGACTACCCTCAGAGAACAGATTGACCTCATCAATGCCAGGTAACATCCCAACACAGAGAAAAACCACGTCATGTCCGGGAACAATTCTTTGTAAAGCGAAGAAATCACGAATATCCGCTCGTTTAAACTGACACTGCGGATAAGGCAATTTGATATCCATTGGGGAACGGCTACACGCGGTGACTTCATGGCCCTCCTCAATCAATTGCTGAACAAGGTAGTAACCAATACCGCGACTTGCACCAATAACGAGAGCTTTCATACTACTAAAAAACCCCTTCGCCTTTCAGACGACTGTAAGATTACGAGAGTCCATGCAAAAAGCATCCCTGTACTCCTACTCTAGTCAACCTATCGGCGAAAGAGTACTAAGGATGAGGAATTTCCCTTAAAAAACATAATATATTTTTTTATATTCAACCAAATTTCTAGAAATTCCAATCCTTCACAAAATATCCGACTGTTGGGAACCTTTTTCCTTAAAGGCCAACTAACGGAAACGCATCATATTTTTTTGAGGATAAACTATGGCTGAACCAAAGTGCCCTGCATGCCAGATTGAAGGGATCGAACATATTGTTTCTAAGGATAGCCAGGAACGGGCTAAAGACAACCACGCATGGTTCCAGGTTGCCTATTGCGATGGCTGTGGACATATCTATGGCGTGTTCGCCAAGCATACGATCCCTGCAGGCAAGAAAGGCCCTCAATTGGTATTGAACCGCTAGCATTCATGCTCTACGTTTATTATTGAATTCTATAGAGACCCGGAGCTCGGAAATGAAAAGCATGACCTGTAAACAACTAGGCGGTGCCTGCAATCTAGAATTCAATGCTGATACATTTGAAGAGATAGCAGAGTTAAGCAAACAGCACGGAATCGAAATGTATCAGCAACAAGATACAGCTCACTTGGAAGCGTTGAAAAAGATGGGTGAACTGATGCAGAACCCAGCAGAAATGAAAAACTGGTATGACGCAAAACGTCGGGAATTTGAATCCCTACCCGACGTCTAAGTAATAAGCGGCAAGCTAAGTATCACCCTGCAAAAATAATCAGATGTAATACTCCCCTAATCAACATTCCCACCAGTGCACCATAGACAGCATAACGTATCACCTGCCCTACCCGTTTACCTGCCGCGGCAAAAACAGCGACTCCCACTACATCGAGAGGGTTGGTGGCAAAACCAGCCATGCGGTTGAGCTCGTTAGCCGTTATCAAACCCTGATTCATCAGCTCGATGGTCACACCCATAAACGCTGTTCCACCAGCGATAAACTTGGTGACAATAGGAAGTACAGTCGCCTCAGGCAAGCCGATCAGTGCCAAAGCTGGGGCCAATACAGCACTGATAAGCTCAATTGCGCCAGTAACTTTCAACACATTTACCAGGAAAATTGCCAGGATCAGCATCGGCATCATGCCCAATACAATCTTCATCCCCTCCTGACCACCATCACCCAGAATCTGCATAACAGTTTTCTTCTCTTCTTCAGGGGAAGAACCATGGACTTCAGTTTCACTGGTCATCGGATCAGACAGGTTTCGCGTCAGAATATAGAAGGTAAATGCACCTGCAGCTAGACCACCAATCACAGAGGTCAGCAGTGTAACACCCAGATCAAGACCAACAGCGGTTAATGGGAATGAAGCGTTAGCCTGAGACATCGCCATGACCATTGCCAGAGTTGCAGCGATATAACGCCGGGAAGTACCGTTCTGATCCATCAAGGTCAGGGTTGCTATCGGTCCGGCAAAACTTACAAACAACAACTTGATCATGGCGAAAATCCCGAGGCCAGGAATACCAAAAATTCTTGATACCGGGGCCAGAATATTTGAGATCCAGCTAAGTACACCTTTGGCATCGAGCAGTTTCATCAGAGCAAGCATAACGACCATGATCGGAAGCATGATATACAATCCCATATCCAGGCCTGCCCGTCCTGAATCAAGAATAAGTGTGATGATCTGTTCCACCTGGATTTGCCCTGTGCAGTTGCGAAAAATAAAAAGGAAATTCTAACGATCAGTTATCTAGGGCACCAGCTTTTTCATAAAGAGCTGCATTTTGCTCTGCCCTACCAACCCCATACATCCGCATACCAGACAGATATGAACTCGTAACCACCAAATAGGCACAAAAAAACCGCGAGCATAGTCACGGTTTTTTATGATCGAAATAACGATCTTATGACATGTGTAGACCACCGTTAACGGACATATCAGCACCTGTGATATAACCAGACTGGTCATCACATAGGAAGGAACACATACGACCGATCTCTTCAGGAGTACCGAAACGACCAACAGGGATACCTGCACAGATCTGATCCTGAATTTCCTGAGCGATCTTAGCAACCATCGCAGTTTTGATATAACCCGGAGAAACCGTGTTAACTGTTACGCCCTTACGCGCCACTTCCTGCGCCAGAGCTTTAGTGAAACCGTGGATACCTGCTTTAGCAGCAGAGTAGTTACACTGGCCGAACTGACCTTTCTGCGCGTTTACAGAAGAGATATTAATAATACGGCCCCAGCCTGCATCGACCATGCCGTTGATTACCAGACGCGTCATATGGAACATTGAGTCCAGGTTAGCCGTAAGAACTTCGTCCCACTGCTCCCAGCTCATCTTCTTAAACTGACCATCACGAGTAATACCCGCATTGTTGATCAGAATATCGACTGTTCCACCTGTCAGTTCTTCAACTGTTGCAATACACTGCGCACAGGATTCCGCATCTGTAACATCACCATAAGCTACTCCGATTTCGTAGCCGTCTGCTTTCTGCTCTTCCTGCCAAGCCTTAGCTTTATCATGGTTACCGCCACTGTTATAACCAGCAACAACACGGAAACCTGCATCAACTAATTCTCGACAGATAGACGTACCCAAACCACCAGTACCACCAGTCACGAGTGCAATTTTCTGACTCATGCTCACATCCCCTTAATAATTTATATTTGCTTGTGTGGGTTTTAAATTAGTTTTTATTATTTTATGTAAGAGCCTTCTACACTGTTTAACCTATCAAGTTATCAGGCTCTCAACCAATTCCATTGGCCTTTCCTCGATCATAATGCCATCCCTAGACGGATATTAATATGACTTTGGTTGAAGAATATTAAGGCTACAGCAAAGCTGTGAAAATATGGTGACAATACCTGAAAAACAGCAATCAACTGTGCAGCGCAGCATTATAGTTTTTGAAAAAATGTTCGCATATTGAACCAAGCGGTCGCAGCGATAGCTGCATTAGCTAACACCAACGCAGCAAACATCCCTTGTAAACCAAATAGTTGGGATCCTATCCAGGCGAAAGGCAAAGAAAAAATAAAGAGACGCATGATACTGATCCGCAGCGCACGCATCGGCTGGTGCAACGCATTAAAACTGGATGCAGTAAGAAAAGTAATGGCCTGAAAACCAAAGCCTGCCGGCACAATAAAAATCCACAAAATAATTAGGCTAATCACTGCTTCTTGATCACTAAACAAACCAGCTACACGCTCAGCAAGCAACATCAACAACCCAAACACTAAAAACTGCCAAATCAATGCAAAGCCTGATACGAGTCGATATGCTGATTGAACCCGATCAATATTGCCTGCTCCAAAGTTCTGACTGATAAAGGGCGGCAATGTCATAGAGAGAGCCAGACAAACCAGCAGCGCGAGCGACTCGATCCTGTTACCGACACCAAATGCGGCAACGGCTTCCGGTCCATGACTGGCTACCAGATAGGTCAGCACGGCTTGCGCAACGGGTGTCATCATATTGGACAAGGCTGCAGGCGTTCCAATCTTCATAACCTGAGAGAAATGCTTCCATACCCTATGCGCCTGAAATAGTTGTAATACGAGAAGCCTTTTGCGTTTGAACAACACATGTAACGCGAAAAGGGTTGTTACGCTCCATGCTATTACACTGGCAGTTGCGGCCCCCTCAATACCCATTCCAGGTAAAGCCCCAATCCCAAAGATAAATATTGGATCAAGAACAAAGTTCATAAGTGAGGAGCCCGCCATGATCAATGCGGGTGTTTTGGTATCTCCAGTTGCCCGCATGCAAGCATTGCAGACCATATTAACCACAAGAAACACTGAGCCAATCAGCCAGATCCCCATATAGTCCATGATTAGGGGCATCAGTTGCTCAGGGGCACCCATCAACGAGAAGATAGGCTCTACTACCCCTTGCAACAACACGGAGATCAAAAGCACCATCAGCGCTACAGCCAGAAGATTATCGCTGGCCAAAGACCTTGCTTCATCGCTTTGCCCAGCCCCCAACAACCGGGCCAATGTTGCTGAAGTGCCTATACCTAAACCAATAGCAAGACTGATTACAGTAAAACAAACAGGAAAGGTAAAACCTAAAGCGGCAAGCGCATCCGTCCCCAGACGGCTGACAAAATATAGGTCCGCCAAGTTAAACAGCATTAAACTGACAATTCCCATCATCATTGGAACTGTCATTCTGACCATTGTTGGCCGGATATCATCTTCTAAAAGATCTGGGCGGGGCATAGCGCTACTTTTGTAGGAGCATTAATTATTGAGGCGTTAAAAATGCTAAAGCCTAGATAAAGACAAGAGCTTCATCGTACTGTATCAGCGGGAAGAAACAAATCCCGTTTTAGACAACGATCTGTTGAGAAAAGGTCGTACTAAGAAACTTGTCGCTTAAGCCTAGAGATTAATCGCTTGTGCTTGAACAACTTCTGCCTGCTGTAGATCACACACACCGGTTTCCGGATCACATAGAGGTAAAACAACCAGGTGATCCAGTTCGATACTGATTCCCAAGTCCTCCCCTTCGTCATGATCATGATGACAGGCGGTAATACAAGGCAGAATCTCTCCGTGCTCCAGTTGGACATGATAGAGATAATGGGAGCCACGGAACCATTTGCGCACAATCCGCCCTGTAAGCGGACTACTCTCAGAATGCTGGATATCATCCGGTCTAATCAGTAATTCAACCGGCGTACCTGGAGGATAGTTAAGGGGCTCATCTCCAACTAAACAGCCTAGAGCAGATTCAACCGAATATTCATCTTTGACTGTTGCCTTAAGGAATTCACCAAGGCCAACAAAATCGGCAACGAAGCGGGTCTTCGGCTCATGATAGATATTAAATGCAGTACCCCATTGCTGGATGACACCCTGTTGCATCACCGCAATTTTATCCGCCATAGCAAATGCTTCCATCTGATCATGGGTTACCAGAATAGCGCTCATCTGCTCCTGCTTAAGAATTTCTCGAATCTCTGGGACCAAAGTTTCACGGAGGTTTGCATCAAGCCCCGAGAATGGTTCATCCAGTAGCAAAAGGTCAGGTTTAGGGGCCATCGCCCTTGCTAATGCAATGCGCTGTTGTTGACCACCAGATAGAGAATGAGGGTAACGCTCCTCCGTACCCGGCAAACCAATCAAATCCAGTAGTTCAGTTACACGCTGCTTCTGATCAGCTTTAGACCAGCTACGAATCCCAAATTTAATATTCTCTGCAATGGAAAGATGTGGAAACAGGGCGATATCCTGAAACACCATCCCAATGTTACGTTTCTCGGTGGGGATATTCTGCGATGCAGTGGAAAGCGTATGCCCCAGCATTTTAATTTCACCGGCTTTAACAGGTTCAAAACCAGCAATGGCACGTAATAACGTAGATTTTCCGCAGCCACTTGGACCCAGCAAACAACCGACCTCGCCCTTTTTCAACTCAAGAGAAACACTATGTACGATATCGGTATCGCCATAAGCCAAAGTCACATCAGTTAAATTAAGGTGTGCTGTCATAATCTAGCCCAGATACTTCATAAAGGGATTGGTATTTCTGGAAAATCTGGCTAAGCAGTTGATTTTATCATTTGCAAAGCCTTGGTCATTCCAAGGCTCAAGGAAGATAGAAACAAATGCAACGCCAAATTTTTCAGTAACCCAATCAGCAATAATTAGGAAACATGAGAATAAACCTAAGACACCCTCTGTAAATCGAAAGAACTCAGAAATGTTCCGATGTTTTCCTAACGTAACAATTTGCATCGAGATAACCTAAACCATTAGCCTGTTCACCAGATGGAAGCGCCTTTGTGAAATATCTGGGCTAACTTCCTGCCCGACCTTTAGAGATCGAACGACTCAGCAGAATTACAGGTAATAACCCTACCGCCACAATTAGCAGTGAAGCGGGAGCAGCATCAACCAAACGTTCATCAGATGCCAGTTCAAATGCTCGAACCGCAAGGGTATTAAAATTAAAGGGTCTTAGAATTAGAGTCGCTGGTAACTCTTTCAAGACATCAACAAAAACGATCAACAGTGCCGTTAATACTGAGCTACGCATCAAAGGCACATGTATCTGTTTCAGAACCTGCATTGGCGTACAACCCAAGGTACGTGCTGCGCCATCCAGACTAGGTTTGATTTTACCTAACCCACTTTGCACAGAGCCCAAAGAAACAGCTAGAAAACGAACTGTATAAGCAAATAGCAGCGCAACCAATGTCCCGGAAAGGATCAATCCCAGATCCACGCCAAACCATGACTTAGCCAGAGCAATAATCTGATGATCCATCCACGCAAATGGAATAATGACTCCCACAGCAATAATGGTCCCAGGCAAAGCATAGCCCATTCCCGCTGTAGCAATAGAGAAACGTACACTTTTCCGAGGACTCAAACGACCAGCATAAGCAAGCAGAAGAGCAAAACCTACCGCGATCAGCGCAGCTAAAAAGGCCAGATAAAATGAGTTCCAGGCCAGTTCGGCAAATGCTCCATCGGAAAGATCCGCTTTAGTAAAGCTCCAATAACCCAGTACTGCGGCAGGGATAAGAAAACCAAACAGAACAGGCCCCAAACAAATAAGGAAAGCGATCAATGCTTTCCAGCCCTTAAGCTCTATCAACTTCGCTTTCGCTTTATATTCAGCAGAAGAATGGTATCTAGCCTTACGTCGGGAATACTTTTCCACCAGCACAAGTAAGGCTACAAAACCCAACAGAAAAGCAGCAAGTTGAGCCGCTGCGGCAGAATCACCAAATCCATAGAAGGTACGGAAGATACCCGTCGTAAAGGTACTTACCCCGAAGTACTGAACAGTTCCATAATCCGCCAGCGTCTCCATCAGGGCCAGAGTAAGGCCAGCGATAATGGCGGGACGTGCCAACGGTAATGCCACACGAAACAACCCTTGCCACTGGTTGTAGCCTAAAGTTCGGCTGACTTCCAAAGTACTTGCAGATTGTTCCAGAAAAGCGGCTCGACTGAGAAGATAAACATAGGGATATAGCACCAGTGCCAACATCAACATCGCCCCGGTCAAGGAGCGTATTTCAAAGAACCAGTACTCGCCATAACCCAAACCGGTGACGTCTCGAATCAATGTCTGTACAGGTCCGGCATAGTCCAACAGCCCTGTGTATGTATACGCAATAATGTAAGCAGGTACTGCTAGAGGGAGTAGGAGCGCCCAGCTAAACACTTTGCG
>NZ_JAAEQH010000049.1 GCF_024231755.1 Neptuniibacter sp. | reverse complement strand
TTCTTGGCTTGAGAGCTTTTAACACCTCAATGCGATTTACCCTGCATCAGTGGAAAAAGACGATCCGCTGGCTTGATGAACTCACCGCTGAAGCTTGCATGAGCAAGATTACATGCTAAATTCGTGGGGATCCCTCAGTATCTAAGAACTAGATTTTACACCTCATGAAAAGGAAAATAAATGATGAGTTATGAGTCTCCTTATCAGGCTCTGAAAGAATCAGGGATTCGAAATTTGGTTAATGAATTTTACAGAATCATGGATGCCTCGCCAAACTATTCAGAGCTGAGAGCTATGCATTTAGCTGATCTTAGTGGTATTTCTGAAAAGTTAGGTGACTATTTAGTTGGTTGGATGGGTGGCCCACAAATTTATTTAGAAAAATATGGGTCGGTATGCATGACAGGGCCGCATAAAGCTTTTTCTATTGGTCCTAAAGAAAGGGACGCTTGGGTCTCGTGCATGTATGAAGCTATGGATTCATTAGCACTTAGTGACGATGTAAAAGGGATGCTAAAGAATCCGATATACCGCCTCGCTGATGCTGTAAAGAACAGGTAATATCATTAATAAATATGGCTTGTTTTAACTACTAGTCTCCTCGAGGAGCTGCTTTGTTGCAGCTTTTCTTTCGCAGATATTATATATCTGCTTTTTTTTGAACGAGAAAATTTTATCTATCTAGAGACTAGCCATTTGTGTAATTTCTTTGTGAGCCAAGGTGCGATTAGAGCCGTTGTTATACCAGTAAGAATTGTGGCGACTAACAACAGACCGATAGGTTCGGCTACTTTCGACGTAATCGGTTTTAGTAGATAGATTAATACGATAAGGGCCGGGTACACAGCGACTAAGCTAACAATCCATCGTTTCCAAAGGCGTGGAGGCTTTGGGGGGATTGGTAGGTTAACAACAGGCTCAAACCAAATATTTGAGCCATAGGCTTGTTGTCTGGCTACGTCGAGTACGGATAGTGTTTCAATAGGGTCAAGTACGGTCTTCCTGTCCGGAGAAAGCTTCCAGGCTTCTAAATCATCTTTACTTCTAAACCTCGCGATACAAAATATATCGATGCCTTGCCCATCATCTCGACGCACGATGTCGATAGACTCAAATCCGTCATGATCTTCTAATAGAAGATTCAATTTAGCAAGATGCGATGCAAACCTATCAACGTCTGAATAATTAATACGCAGAGAAACTAAATAGGATGCTGAATGGTCGGTATTGTGCCCTGCATCGAGTAAGTTATCATCGTTCATGTATTGAATGTCTCTGCATCGGAGTAATGGTTCAACATTGGGTAAAAAACCAGCGAGGAGTGACCTGGCTGGTTTGCTTCTTTACCGTTTGTAACTAAATATATCTACAGAGAATAGACCTCGGTAGTTGCAGGGTGGAACAGTTCATCTACAGAAAGATGTCTTGAACTCAGTCCCTGTTCGTAGTGGTTGCGCAGGAAGTATTCTAGCGTTTTGACGTTCGGTGCGACTCCGTATGACCAAAGATCCTTGGACATTTGTTGCGTTACGCCCAAAACATCTTCGACAAATGGCATTGTAACCTTGGTTGCTGAAGTATCTGATAGGGCATCAAGTGCCATTGTTTTAGCTTCAGTAAAGGCCTTGAGTAGAGCGCCTGGTAACCAGGGGTGCTGCTCAGCCAAGCTGCGACGTACGCCTAGAACGTGCATGATTGGGAACAACCCGGTTTCTTGATGCCATTGGCGTGCCGCAGAAAATCCATCCTGCCATAGGCGGCGGATCTGAGGGTGGCCTTCGTGGTAGCAGCGTGGCCATCTAGGGCCGATAAAACCATCAATTTCCCCGTCGATTAGCATCTGGTTTAGGGTAGCGCCTTCTGGAGCGTTCTCAATAGTTACGTTGTCTGGTAGATCAAGTTTGATTTTCTCAGGACGACCAGGTTTGTCCATTCCCCCGCGTATCCACGTAATCTGATCAGGGGTTACACCTGCATCTGCAAGGATTGCTCTAACCCATACGTTTGCTGTCAGTTGATATTCCGCGATGCCGATGCGGCGACCTTTGAGATCTTGAGGTGTTTCTATTCCTCTATCCGCACGAATATAAACAGAGGAGTGGCGGAATGCGCGGCTAAGGAAAACAGGAATTGCGATGTATGGAGGATTCTCTCGAGTCAACGAAACGCAATATGAACTCAATGATATTTCTGAAATATCACATGTCTTGTGGCGAAATGCGTTGAAGAACATCTCTTCTGGTGATTGAAGAAAAGTGATCGGATCGACACCGTCGATCTGTACCCGTCCATCATGAATGGGGCGAGTTCGATCATAATCACCCATTGCTAGGGAAAGTTGGAGCTTAGACATTTTTTATCCTTCTTGGTAATTAAGTGTGACTGTGTCACCCGTTTCGCTACTGGTAAGTAGTGCATGACAGATTTCGAGTGAAGCTCGGCCCCATTTGCCATCCTGCAATGGAGTCGTTTGTTCACGAAGTGCAGCATAAAGCGTGTCAAATACTTCTGCTCGGGCGGTTCTAAAAGGTGCGGGGTAGAATTCGGGTCCATTCGTATCGGTAATTTCCACTCCGTTCGGTGTCAGGCGAATGTCTCCGCGGTCGCCGAATACGAAAACCTGACCAAAGTGCTCGTGAGTTTGAGCCTGAGGGCAGGTTTCGAGTGATGAAAATCCGCGTGATGACTTAAACTCTGATTCGTCCTGGACGGATTCCAGTATTTTACGGGCGCTCTTGAATTCATCTGACTTGGATATGCCTAATTCAGCAGTGTTTTCCATTAGCCGGTCGCCATCAAAATGAGCGTAGCCTGAGTACGTCAAGCTGGCAAAGACACCTTCGCTAAAATCAATCAGCATGCTGTAGGCGCCCTCGGTCGGTCGATCAGCATCCCAGGCTCCACCAGTTCTGGCGGTAACACGCTGAGCGGGAACACCAGCGAGTCGGCGGACGAGATCGATTTGATGGACGGCTTGGCTAAACACTACACCTCCACCTAAGTCTGTTGAAAGCTCTGCCGCTGTTCTTGGGCGATATAAGAAATCAGTAGCATAGAGCGCATGTATCATCCTTACGCGCCCAATCTTACCTTTCGCGATTAAAGCTTCCGCGAGCTTAACCGGACCATCAAAGCTGTGGCTAGGGCCAACAATGATCTGTACTCCCGCCTTTTTTGCCGCTTCAATTAGTGATGACGCATCTTCTAATGTGACAGTCATCGGCTTTTCGATAAGGACGGATTTACCGGCGTTTATAGCGGCTAAAGCATGCTCTTTATGTAATCCATGAGGCGTGGATACATAGACCACTTCCACGTCAGGGTCTGTTACTAGGTCGCTAACATCGGCATAGGTCTTTGCACCAAAAGTCTTTTCAAATGACCTCCTGTGTTCGGAATTTGGCTCCGCGCCAGCAACTAAGGTAACCCCTGTGTGTGCATGGATAGCGGGGGCCGATAGCGCAAAGGCTCTCCCTAAACCCGCTACGCCTAGGCGTATTGGATTAGATATCGAGGACAAGGCGATCACCTTTGGCTCGGGATACACACAGCATTATTGTGTCGGATTTCTCGTCATCCATTAAAGCTAAGTCACGGTGATCCACTTCGCCTTCCGTATACTTGCATTTGCAGGTGCCACAAGTGCCGGTTTCACAAGAGCTGGAAAAATCGTGTCCGTTAGCGCGCAGAGCTTCCAGTATGGTGCGATCTGCGGGTACAGTTATCGTTTCACCTGATTTAGCGAGTTCGATGGTGAATTCGGTATCGCTATCTCGAATGATTTCTACGGGCATGAACTCTTCAAAATGCACTCGGCCATCAGGCCAATGTCCCGTACCGCCTTTCACTTCTTCCATTAGAGACGTTGGCCCACAGCAATAGATATGCTCCTGAGTTGGAGTCATCAGCAGATCCCAAAAATCGAAAGCATTTGAACTATCGCCTTCGCTATAGTGGATGGTGATGGCATCTCCGCAAAGCTCCTGAAGCTCATCAGCGTATGCTGCTTTTTCATAACTGCGAGCCAAATAAACAACTCGGAATTTTCTGCCTTCTGCTTTTAATCGTTGTGCCATAGAGTAGATCGGTGTGATACCTATACCGCCACCGATTAACAAAGCATCGTGCTTCGGGCCGAGAGGAAACTCATTATCAGACGTTTCTACATCCAGAACCGTCGATACTGTTGCCTGCTCATGCATCGACTTTGATCCACCACGAGAATTAGGCTCTTTTTTAATTGCAACAGTGTAAGCGTTTGGGTTGTCACCAGAATAAACCAATGAATAATAACGATGAGCTCCAGAGGGCGTGGTTATAGAAATATGTGAACCAGGTTCTGCTGGCGGTAAAGGTTGACTATCAACTGGAGTTAGGGTGAATTCTTCAATTTCTGGCGTAAGAGTACGCCGAGCAGTCACTTGCAGTTTCATTTTTCTTCTCTCTAGGTGTCGCAATATATGGATATGGTGTCATCAATCCTTAAATCGGGATATATGATCTAGGACAATATTAGCAATCTAATAATTTTCAGTCAACAATAATTAGATTACTAATAATGTTGACTATTCAAAATTAGATATCTATTATTTGTTTCGCTGAGGTAATCGAGCATAGGATTAATTTTCTGTTAATGCCTCTAATGCCTCTTCGACATGTCTTATCGACTCGTCGAATAGAAGCGTGGTTACAAATTTGGCTTACAAGCAGTGACGTAGGGTGCTTGTAGCTATGCGAAATAAAATAAAACGGAGAAATGCACAATGCTTACACCACAAGAAAATGAATTGTTAACTCATGTTATGCCGACCGACCCGATGGGTAAGCTTATGCGCCAGCATTGGACTCCGGTTTGTTTGCTCGAAGAAGTTAAAGAATGCGATGGCACTCCAGTACTGGTTGAAGCTTTGGGATCTCGTTATGTAGCATTCCGCGATACCGAGGGCCGAGTAGGGTTGTTGGATGAGCTTTGTCCTCACCGTCTTGCGTCTTTAGTTTTCGGTCGTAATGAAGATTGTGGTATCCGCTGCCTGTATCACGGCTGGAAGTTTGATGTGGAAGGTAACGCTGTAGCAATGGCTTCAGAACCACCAGAAGCAGAAAAGTCTATGTGTTCAAAAGTGAAGCACAAAGCTTATAAAACTGTGGAGTGGGGTGGTTTCCTTTGGGCTTGGCTGGGTGAGGGCGATGCGCCGGAATTTAAAAAGCCGGCATTTGCACCTAATGAAGATGTGCAAGTCTCTATCCTCAAAATTCGCCTACCATGTAACTGGGCTCAAGTTCTAGAAGGTCAGATTGACTCAGCTCATTCTTCATCATTGCACTCTTCGGACATGGTTCCTGCAAAAGTTGAAAGTGCGGCTGCGGATGATCAAGGTTGGTACCGTCCATCAACTGATAAGTCCCCGCGTATGCAGTCTGCGAAAACTGATTATGGATTCCATTACGCTGCGATTCGTCGTCCTATCGCGAACGCTGCAACCCATGACTACATTCGTATCACTCAGTATGTCGCACCTTACTACGCGCTGATTCCGCCTAACACTTCATACAACGTCGCAGCAGTCATCGTTCCGATCGACAATGAAAACTGTAACTTCCACTTTATTGCCTGGGGTAACCCTGAAACTACGCCAGATACGACTGCTTGGCGTGAGTTTGCTCGTGCAGTGCCGGGCGTAGATGTTGATCCGATTACGTGGGCGACAGTGGGTACGATGGAAAACCGCTTCCGTCAAGATCGCACCAAAATGAAGGAAGGCGACTTTACAGGTATCGCGGGCATTCCAAACCAAGACATCGCGATGTGGGTATCAATGGGTAAAATCGTTAACCGTACCGATGATATTCTAGGATCTTCTGATTTAGCGATTGTGGAATTCCGTCGTACGATGGTTGAAGCTGCTCAGAAAGTTGCTGATGGTGAGCCTGCTATCGGTAGTGCACCATCAATTATTCAGTCGTCAATTGCTTCCTTCCAGGGAGTTGTTCCAAAAGAATCAGATTGGCGTGAACTTTGGAAAGAAAACGTAGTGGCTGGATAAATACTAAATAGTCGACCCTGAATAATGGCGTTTTTAGTCTAAAGCGCCATTTCATTTTCTAACCTTCGCGGCAATAAGGCTTGTATCAATCTCACCCCGCTATAAATGCCACACTTGATCAAGGCAAAATTAAGCCACTTCAGCAGCTTACGAAGGTTTTGGCCACAGGCGCTTAGGATCACGTTAATCGCATCGCCCAGTATTCCTTTGAGGAAGCATCGTCTGAGTTTTCCGTCTGCTTTGAGATGCCCGATGATGGGCTCTACGCTATTTCTTCACCCCATCCAGTTCTTCTCTTTCTTGGGGACTCCGCGTTTTTGACCTGCAATCAAGACTTTAATATCTTCCACACCTGGCCCTTTATATCCTCGGTCAACAAAACAGATTTCAGGTTTTCGCCCAATCAAGGTTTCTACTTGTTGCTGTTATTTTTCGGGGGGATTACCGTTGAGAAGTGTCCCCCCAATTCGTTGTCCAATTGGTTCCAATCAATAACCTTAGCCAGTCGAACTAAAGGATGGTTGGGGTCAATGATGTCAACGAGCTGTGGTTGGAATAAATCCTTTTGCGATATAGTCTTTGTCTGACGAGGCTTCATAAAAATCACCCATTCTGCAACTTTTTGGGCCTTATGGCGCATTTATAGCAAGATTTAGGCATTAACTATCTTATAAAAACACTTTGCATTCAATGGGTTGAGAGTTATTCAGGGACGACTAAATAAGTTGGCTTCTTTAAGGTTTCTTATAAGTGCTATATGCCTCAGTATGAGCAAAGTCTTGTGCTGGGGTTTTGCTTTCTGCTTCAGTTGCCAGCTATTCGCTGCCTTAGCAGTCATCAAAAATTAGGTATTGTCCTTCATAAGATTAGAATGCATGTTCAATAAATATTCGCGAACGATTTCAATTTCCTCAAGGCTCATACCGCTTTGAGCCACGTCATTGACTTCTTTTGCTAGAGGTTCAAGGGTATCCTTAAGGCTCTTTCCATATTCAGTTAAATAAACGACCTGTCTTGGTTTTCCTTCAGTTATAGGGCGAAGCTCGACGAGGCCAGCTGCCAACATGCGTTTAATAACGGAGTTCGTTGTGGGTCCAGTAAG
>NZ_JAAEQH010000048.1 GCF_024231755.1 Neptuniibacter sp. | reverse complement strand
ATTTGTAGCCCTATTGATCCACGCAAGATACAGGTGAACAATGGCGAAAAAGCTATTTATTAAAACCCACGGCTGTCAGATGAACGAATATGACTCTGCACGTATGGCAGATCTGCTGGGGGAAAGCCATGAACTTGAGCTTACAGAAGATGATAAAGAAGCAGATGTGCTACTGCTCAACACCTGTTCTATCCGTGAAAAAGCGCAGGAAAAAGTTTTCCATCAGTTAGGCCGTTGGCGCAAACTGAAAGAGAGCAACCCTGACCTCAAGATCGGCGTGGGTGGCTGCGTTGCTAGTCAGGAAGGGGATAACATCCTAAAACGCGCCCCTTACGTGGATATGATTTTTGGTCCACAAACCCTGCACCGCCTTCCGGAAATGATCACGGAAACCGGTACCGGAGGTGTTGGTATCGTGGATGTATCCTTCCCGGAGATCGAAAAATTCGATCATCTGCCAGCACCAAAAGTGGAAGGCGCTGAAGCCTTTGTTTCCGTAATGGAAGGCTGCTCTAAATACTGCACATTCTGCGTGGTGCCATACACTCGCGGAGAAGAGGTAAGCCGCCCACTTGATGATGTCATTACCGAGTGCGTGGAACTGGCTGAGCAAGGTGTGCGTGAAGTGAACTTGCTGGGTCAGAATGTAAATGCATATCAGGGCGATACTCACGATGGCGATACTGCTGACCTAGCAGAGCTGATCCGTTGTGTTGCAGCTGTCGATGGCATCGACCGTATCCGCTTTACAACCAGCCATCCGGTAGAGTTTACCGATAGTCTGATCGATGTTTATGAAGAGGTTCCAGAGCTTGTAAGCTTCCTGCACCTTCCAGTTCAGAGCGGTTCAGACAAGATATTAATGGCAATGAAGCGCGGCCATACTGCACTTGAATACAAGTCCAAGATCCGCCGCATCCGCAAGGCCCGCCCGGATATCGAAATCTCATCTGATTTTATTATCGGCTTCCCTAACGAAACCGATGCAGATTTCGCTGCAACGATGAAACTGATAGAAGATATCGGTTTTGATAACAGCTACAGCTTCATCTACAGTCGTCGTCCGGGTACACCTGCATCTGATCTGCCTGATAACATTGACGAAGAAACCAAGAAAGAGCGTCTACAGATTTTGCAAAGCCGCATCATCCAGAATGCACAGCAGATCAGCCGCCGCATGGTAGACAGCACCCAGACAATTCTGGTGAATGGTTATTCTAAGAAAGATCCAGGCCTTCTATCTGGTCGCACAGAAAACAACCGCGTGGTTAATTTCCGCTGCAGTAACCCTGATCTGATCGGCCACTTTGCTGACGTCAAAATTGTCCAGGCTTACGCCAATTCTCTGGTAGGTGAACTGATCAGTTCCGAGCTGGATGACAACTACTCTCTTAAGGCGGGCTAACCTTGACCACAGCACAATCGATTAAGCTGACTTTAGAGCCGGAGAACGGCGCTTATCTGGCCAACCTATGCGGACCATTTAACGAACACCTAAAACTGATTGAGCGCCGTGTAGGTATTGAGATCCGCAACCATGGCAATCATTTCCAGCTGTTAGGTGATATCGAAGCGATCACACAGGTGTCCGACATGCTCGAATCCCTGTATGAAGATGCGAAACAGAATAAAACTCTGTCACCGGACCAGATTCATCTTCTGATCCAGCAAAGCGGGCTAGACCAGATCATCAGCCACCAGAAGATTCAGGATACAGACATCGCTATTCGTACCAAAAAAACTCTGATCCGCCCCCGCGGGGAAAACCAACAGGGTTACGTACGCTCTATTCTGGAACACGATATTAATTTTGGTATAGGCCCTGCCGGTACCGGTAAAACCTACCTCGCGGTAGCCTGTGCTGTTGACGCACTGGAACGTGAGGAAGTGGATCGTATTCTGCTGGTTCGTCCAGCGGTTGAAGCTGGTGAGAAGCTGGGCTTTCTACCCGGCGATCTGACACAGAAAGTAGATCCTTACCTACGCCCGCTTTACGACGCTCTTTACGAGATGCTTGGTTTTGAACGAGTAGGCAAATTGATCGAGCGCAACGTTATTGAAGTAGCTCCACTGGCGTTTATGCGTGGTCGAACCCTGAATAACTCCTTTGTTATTCTCGATGAAAGCCAGAACACGACAAAAGAACAGATGAAAATGTTCCTGACCCGAATCGGTTTTGGTTCCACCGCAGTAATTACCGGTGATATTACCCAGATCGATCTCCCTAAAGGCACAAAATCAGGCCTGGTACACACCATCCAAGTCCTGGATGGTGTAAAGGATATCGGTTTCACTCGCTTTACAGCGAAAGATGTTGTCCGCCACCCACTGGTACAACATATCGTGCGCGCTTATGACCGTTTCGAAAAACTGGAACAAGAGAAAGGCCAGTAAATATGAGCTTCAACTGCGACATCCAGTACGAGATCGAAGGGGAGCTGCCAAATGAAGCTCAGTTTCAACAATGGGTCGATGCAGCTCTCAGTGATCAACTTGATGAAGGGGAACTCTGCATTCGCATCGTCTCCCCTGAAGAAAGCCAGGAACTGAATCACACCTATCGAGACAAAAATAAACCGACCAATGTTCTGTCATTTCCTTTTGAAGTTCCGGAAGGTATCCCGTTGAAACTACTGGGGGATCTGGTGATCTGTGCAGATGTCGTAGGCAGAGAAGCCGAGGAACAGAATAAACCACTTTTCAATCATTGGGCACATATGGTGGTACATGGTTGCTTGCATCTAATCGGTTTCGATCATATAAATGACGAAGATGCTGAAGAGATGGAAAGTCTGGAACGCAAAATACTCGCCAGCATGGATATTGACGACCCTTACCGGGACGATACATAAATCAGGAAAACAAAACAGATCATGAGCGAAGACCGATCGGAACAGCCTAAGGGCTGGTTTGGCAAACTTACCCAGGCATTCAGTGATGAACCTCGTAGCCGCGAGGACTTATTATCCGATTTACGTCAGGCGAGCGACGAAAACCTGCTGGATAGCGAAGCGCTAACTATTATGGAAGGCGCAATGCAGGTATCTGATATGCAGGTACGTGAAGCGATGCTGCCGCGCTCACAGATGGTTGTTGTAGAAGCCGACCAGACACCAAAAGAGTTTCTTCCTGTCATCATCTCCAGCGCCCATTCTCGCTTCCCTGTAATCGGTGAGACTCCTGATGAGATTCTGGGCATCTTGCTCGCTAAAGATCTTCTTCCTCTGATTCTCGAAGGTGACACCGAAAGTTTCGATCTGAAGAGCAAACTACGTCCAGCCACCTTTGTTCCTGAATCTAAACGCCTAAATGTTCTGCTGAAAGAGTTTCGCGTAACCCGCAACCATATGGCGATTGTGATGGATGAATACGGTGGCGTGTCCGGCCTGATCACCATCGAAGACGTACTGGAAGAGATCGTTGGCGAGATTGAGGATGAGCATGACTCCGAAGAGGACGATGGCAACATCAAACCTTTTGAAGAGAATGCCTACATCATCAAAGCGTTAACGCCAGTAGAAGACTTTAACGAGTATTTCTCGGTAGGTTTTCCGGAAGATGACTTTGATACCTTGGGTGGCATTGTAACCCAGCACTTTGGGCACCTGCCTAAGAAAGATGAGACAGTGGACATCGACGGATTCACTTTCAAGGTACTCTCTGCAGATACCCGTCGCATTCGCCTGCTACAGGTCACCCGTAACGGATAACACACTATGCCTCTGCAATTACTTATCTGCCTGATTGCAGGGGCGTTGATCGCCCCCAGCCTTGCCCCGTTCGATCAAAAATACCTAACTCTACTGATCCCGGCTGTAATTTATCTCTGCAGCTACCAAAAAACTGCTAAACAAAGCGCCCTACTTGGCTGGATGTTTGGACTGGGTTTTTTCGGCACAGGTGTTTCCTGGGTTTTTGTTAGCATCAATGAGCATAGTCAGACCCCTCTACCCATAGCAGTCACCTTAACCATTCTCTTTGTTGCCGGGCTGGCACTGTTATTTTCCCTGCAACTTTTCCTGTGGAAAAAACTATTTACTGCACGGCTTCTGGCAGCTAGCTTCGCGGGCATATGGGTTCTGTTTGAGTGGCTACGTAGCTGGCTGTTTACCGGTTTCCCATGGCTTTATCTCGGCAATGCAACACTGGAAACGCCTCTGCAGAACCTTATCCCGATTGGCGGAGTCTGGCTCGCAAGCCTTGCGGTAGTTATTCTCTCTTTGTGCCTTGCTGAATTTATCCGCAGCCGCAAGCTGCTTCCGCTACTCATTTTTCCTCTTCCGCTGATCGGCTGTTATCTCCTTCCAATTGAGTGGACTGAGGAGAAAGGTTCGAATCTAAAAGTTGCTTTGATACAGCCCAATATTCCTCAGCGAATCAAATGGAACCCAGACTATCGACCTGAGATCCTTAACAAATATCAAGAGATGTCCAGCGACCATCTGGATAGCGAACTGATGTTATGGCCAGAAACAGCTATTCCCTCGCTGTTCCGGCATTCCGCCTTACCACTAGCAGATATTCTCAATGATCTGGATAGCAACGGCGTAACTCTTATCAGTGGTCTCCCCAGCACTGAGGCCGATTCAGCACACCCCAAAGGCTATCGCATCCATAACAGCCTTGCTGTGCTGACAACCGGCACAGGCATATACCATAAACAGCGCCTGGTACCATTTGGCGAGTATGTTCCAATGGAGAATCAACTACGCGGACTGCTCGACTTCTTTAACCTACCCATGTCCAGCTTCTCCCTACCAAAGGAAGCACAACCACTACTCAAAGTTGGACCGCACCAGCTAAATGCAGCGATTTGCTATGAAATAGCCTATCCAGCACTGGTTAGAAACGGCGCAATTAATGCTGATTTTATCCTGACAGTATCGAACGACACTTGGTTTGGTGATTCAATCGCCCCCGCCCAACACCTGCAAATTGCGCAAGTACGCGCTCTGGAAAATGGACGCTGGGTTATTCGCGGCACCAATAACGGCATTACAGCGCTGATAAATCACAAAGGGGAAGTCGTTGAGCAACTGCCACAATTCCAATCCGGGGTTTTAAGAGCAGAGGCCATGGCTATGCAGGGGCTCACCCCATTTCAAATGCACGGCTCCATCCCGGTGTTAGGATTTGCTTTCTTACTGACACTAATCGGGATAGGAGCGCAGCGAAGAACCGAAGCAAACCCCTATCCTGATTTTAGATAAAGCCGTAAGCTGCAGCTGGATTATTTGCGCTTAGGGCCAGGGATGGGAAACCCTTTTAAAGAGCTTCGCCTGGCAGCTGGAACAAGGTCCCAGCTTCTCAGTTTTTTGCAGGCTTAACTGATCGCCACAATTCAGACACTCCAGCGTCCCTACCGTTGCCAGTTCCCCTGCTAAATACTGATCCTCATCGTGATCAAGCCTCTCCCGTAATTCTTCCTGCTCAACACGGGTGCGATCTGCGATCAGGCGCAGCTGCTCAGCAAGGGTGTGCTCTAATGCATTGAGATCAAATTTGAGCCATGCAGCGATTCCCTCTCCGGTTTCATGGGCATAGTAACCTAACTTTTTCAGGTCACGCTGTAGGTAAGCATTGAGCAGATCCACCTCATCACGGGTCATTTCTTCAGCGGCCAGTTCCAGCTCTACCGCATCATGAATTTTCTCCTGCAGCAGATCCCAGGACAGTGCTTCAGAGTTCTTCAAGTCACGAGTCAGACGTAATAACACCCGATCATAGTCAGAAGAAGCCAGTTTGCTGTTTTTATCGCTATTTTGCTCCATAAATACCCCTCAAAATCAGCCGAAACTCTGTTTGCCTCTATGTATATATTGTATCCTATACCGCAATTTACAAATTTTCTTTACCGGCATCCAAAGAGTCCGTTCAGAATTCTGATCGAACTCAACAAGATGCCGGTTTTTCATCCCAGGTATCACGATACACGAACATGAACGAAACATATCGTCCGCAAAAGATTGAGCCATCCATCCAGAAACACTGGCAAGATAACGACAGCTTCAAATGTGAAGAAGATTTGCAGAAAGAGAAATTCTACTGCCTGTCTATGTTCCCGTACCCAAGCGGCCGACTCCACATGGGTCATGTTCGTAACTACACCATCGGTGATGTAGTTTCCCGCTACCAGCGCATGCAAGGCAAAAACGTACTGCAGCCAATGGGCTGGGATGCGTTTGGTCTGCCAGCAGAAAACGCAGCGATGAAGAACAACGTAGCTCCAGCGAAATGGACCTACGAAAATATCGATTACATGCGCAATCAGCTGCAGCAGATGGGCTTTGGTTACGACTGGAATCGTGAACTGGCTACCTGCCATCCGGAATACTACCGTTGGGAGCAGTGGTTCTTCACTAAGTTGATGGACAAAGGTCTGGTTTACAAGAAAGAAGCTGAAGTGAACTGGGACCCGGTTGACCAGACCGTACTGGCAAACGAGCAGGTTATCGATGGTCGCGGCTGGCGCTCTGGCGCTCTGGTTGAGCGCAAGAAGATTCCACAGTGGTTCCTGAAAATCACTGACTACGCTGACCAGCTTCTAGAAGACCTGGATAAACTGGACCAGTGGCCAGAACAGGTTCGCACCATGCAGAAGAATTGGATTGGCCGCTCTGAAGGTGTCGAGCTGAAATTTGATGTCGCTGATTACGGTGAACTGGAAGTCTTCACAACTCGTCCAGACACTCTAATGGGCGTAACTTACGTTGCCGTTGCTGCTCAACACCCATTGGCAATTAAAGCAGCACAGAACAATGCTGAGCTGGCTGAATTCATCGAAGAGTGTAAAAACGTTAAAGTTGCCGAAGCTGATATGGCGACAATGGACAAGAAAGGTATGGCTCTGGGTATCACAGCCACTCACCCGCTAACGGGTGAGGAAGTACCTGTCTGGACAGCTAACTTTGTCCTGATGGATTACGGTTCAGGTGCGGTAATGTCTGTACCGGGTCATGACCAACGTGATTGGGAGTTCGCTACTAAGTACGGCCTGCCGATCAAACAGGTTATCCGCTCTGTTGAAGACGAAAATATCGATCTGTCAGTTGAAGCGTTTACTGAAAAAGGCGCTCTGGTAAATTCAGGTGACTACGATGACCTGGAATTTGATATGGCCTTCAAAGCGATCGCATCTGATCTTGAAGCCAAAGGCAAAGGTAAAGTCACCGTTAATTTCCGCCTGCGTGACTGGGGTGTTTCCCGTCAGCGTTACTGGGGTGCTCCAATCCCTGTAATTAACTGCAAGAGCTGTGGTGCTGTTCCTGTACCGGAAGATCAGCTACCCGTTGAACTGCCAACAGAAGTTGAGTTTGATGGCAGCGGCTCGCCTATCAAGAAGATGGAAAGCTTTATCAACACCACCTGCCCGAAATGTGGCGGTGCTGCTGAACGCGAAACAGATACCTTCGACACCTTTATGGAATCTAGCTGGTACTACGCACGCTACGCTTCGCGCAGCAGTGAAAACGCGATGCTGGAGCCGGAAAAAGCAAACTACTGGCTGCCAGTAGATCAGTATATCGGCGGCATTGAGCACGCTATTCTTCACCTGCTTTACTCCCGCTTCTTCCACAAGCTGATGCGTGACGAAGGTCTGGTAGACAGTGACGAGCCGTTCAAACGCTTGCTGTGCCAAGGCATGGTTCTGGCAGACAGCTACTACTACGAAGATGTAAATGGCGGCCAGGTTTGGGTTGCGCCAACAGACGTTGACGTTAAGACTGATGACAAAGGCCGTGTGATCACAGCCACTCACCGTGAAACCGGTACCGAGCTGAAACACGACGGTATGTCGAAAATGTCCAAGTCTAAGAACAACGGCATCGACCCGCAGGTGATGATCGACAAATACGGTGCTGATACCGTACGTCTGTTCATGATGTTTGCGGCCCCACCGGAGCAATCTCTTGAGTGGTCTGATACCGGCGTAGAAGGCGCACACCGCTTCATGAAGCGCCTGTGGAAGCAGGTCCACGATCACCTGAATGTAGGCGGTTCATCGGTAGCTATCGATAAAGACAGCCTGACCGATGTGCAGAAAGAACTACGCCTGAAAACGCACACGACTATTCAGAAAGTTACTGATGACATCGAACGCCGTCAGACTTTCAACACAGCAATCGCAGCAGTAATGGAACTATCCAATACAATCGCCAAGTTTGTTGATATCAGCGAACAGGGCCGTGCTGTAATGCAGGAAGCTCTGGAAGCAGCAACATTGCTGCTATCACCAATCACTCCGCATATCAGCCACCAACTGTGGCAGGAGCTGGGTCATGACGGTGATGTACTGGTTGCAGAGTGGCCTGAAGTGGATGAGTCCGCACTGGTGCAGGACACTATCCAGCTGGTTGTACAGGTAAACGGTAAAGTACGCGCAAAAATCAACGTTGCTGCTGATGCCGATGAAGATGTGGTACTTCACACTGCCCTGGCAGATGAAAATGTACAGAAACACATGGCTGACAAAACAATCCGTAAGAAGATTGTTGTCCCTGGTCGTCTGGTAAATATCGTTGTAGGCTAATCGCCACAAAGTGCCCAAGGAGCATATATGATCACGCAGTGGAAAGCCTCTCTGGCT
>NZ_JAAEQH010000047.1 GCF_024231755.1 Neptuniibacter sp. | reverse complement strand
GTCCGAAGCATCCCTTTCAACCATCACTTTAAGTAGTTGCGTAAAATCCACGCTTTATCTCCTAATTACCCGCTAGAACTGCTGAGGGTTCTGCGCACGCTCACGTGCGGTCTCACGGGAAATCATACCTTTTTGCACCAGCTCCTGCAGGGACTGATCGAGTGTTTTCATACCAAACGATGCCCCCGTCTGGATAGCAGAATACATCTGAGCAACTTTGTCTTCACGAATCAGGTTCCGGATCGCTGGGGTACCAATCATGATCTCATGGGCAGCAACACGACCACCTTTGGGTTTTTTCAACAGAGTCTGTGAAATTACACCCATCAATGACTCAGACAACATTGAGCGCACCATATCTTTCTCTGCCGCAGGAAATACATCAATGACACGGTCGATAGTTTTTGCAGCTGAGGTGGTATGCAGTGTACCGAAGACAAGGTGACCCGTTTCGGCTGCAGTAAGGGCCAAACGGATAGTCTCCAAGTCTCGCATCTCACCCACCAGGATAATATCCGGGTCTTCACGCAAGGCAGAACGTAGCGCATTAGCGAAGCTATGAGTATCACGGTGCACTTCTCGCTGGTTCACCAGACACTTTTTGCTCTCATGTACGAATTCGATTGGGTCTTCGATCGTCAGAATGTGATCTGAGCGGGTATCATTAACATAATCGACCATCGCAGCGAGCGTTGTACTCTTACCGGAACCGGTAGGCCCTGTTACCAGCACAAGCCCTCGCGGTTTTTCCGACAGATCTCGGAAAACCTTACCCATATCCAGATCATCAAGCGTAAGTACCTTACTAGGGATGGTACGAAATACCGCAGCTGCACCACGATTCTGGTTATAAGCATTAACACGGAAACGAGCTAGCCCTGGAACTTCAAAAGAGAAGTCAGCTTCAAGCACATCCTCGTACTCTTTACGCTGCTTATCATTCATAATGTCATAAACCAGCGTATGTACCTGTTTATGATCCAGAGAAGGTAGCTTTATGCGACGTACTTCACCATCCACGCGGATGATGGGTGGCATCCCTGCAGATATATGCAGATCGGAAGCACCTTGCTGTACGGTAAATGATAAAAGTTCGGTAATATCCATAGCGTTCCTGTAACCCGGTACTGCTTCAAAAAATATTTAAAGTTAGTTCTAGCAGAATCGGCGCTGCAATCCAATTGCCAAGGTCACAAATTATATGTCTAGCATAGCAGAGAATCTGATTCAGGTTCGGCAACAGATTAAATCCTCATTAGAAAAGACTGACAGAGAGTCCTCATCTGTCATGCTGTTGGCGGTTAGTAAAACACGACCTGCTGAGGATTTACGGCAAGCCTATGCTGAAGGGCAACGTGATTTCGGTGAAAATTATCTACAGGAAAGCTTGGAGAAAATTACTGCGTTACAAGATCTGGATATCAGCTGGCATTTTATTGGCCCGCTGCAATCCAACAAAACCAAAGCGGTCGCAGAAAACTTTAACTGGATGCACACCGTCGACCGCTTAAAGATCGCCCAGCGTTTGTCTGATCAACGCCCTTCCAATCTTCCACCTCTGAATATTTGTGTGCAGGTAAATATCAGCCAGGAGCAGAGCAAATCAGGAGTTCTACCATCCGAACTGCCAGAATTGATCGCAAAAATTTCAGAACTGCCTAATATTTGTGTTCGTGGCTTAATGGCAATTCCCAAAGCAACTGAAAATCAGAAAGAGCAGCAGCAAGCTTTTGCCAGGATGCAAACACTGCTAACTCTACTTCAAGAAACCCACCCTGAGATGGACACTCTCTCGATGGGTATGTCGGGTGATATGGATGCCGCTATTGCAGAAGGCTCCACAATCGTCAGAATAGGCACCGCGATTTTTGGTGCAAGACCGGCAAAAGATTAATACAGGAATAAAATAGTGAGTACACAACCAACTTTGGCTTTTATTGGCGCAGGCAATATGGCTCGCGCGATTATTGGTGGATTAATTGCTAATGGTTACCCCGCTGAGAAAATATGGGCCAGTGAGCCACAGGAAGACAGGCTTTCAGATCTGGCCGAACAAGGTCTAAAGACAACCACCGAAAATAATGAAGCCGTACGCGAAGCAGATGTTGTCGTACTTGCAGTAAAACCACAGGTTCTCAAAGCAGTTGCTGAAGATATAGCGCCTGCAGTACAAGATAGCCAACCATTACTTGTCTCTATCGCTGCAGGTATCATGAGCACCAGTATGGATAGGTGGCTGGGCGGCAATACATCTATTGTTCGTTGTATGCCAAATACACCCGCACTGGTACAAACCGGGGCTAGCGGTTTATACGCAAACACTCAGGTTACACCTGAACAAAAACAGCAAGCAGAAACCATCCTCAAAGCCACGGGTATCACCTTGTGGGTGGATGAGGAATCTCAACTGGATGCGGTTACAGCTGTATCTGGCTCAGGCCCTGCATACTATTTCCTAGTTATGGAGGCGATGATCGAAGCAGGGAAAAAACTAGGCCTATCTGATGAAGTAGCAACCCAGCTGACTCTCCAAACTGCGCAGGGTGCAGCTAAAATGGCACAGAGCAGCGATGTTGATCCTGCAGAGCTGCGCCGACGCGTCACCTCACCAAACGGAACCACGGAGCAGGCCATCAAGCGTTTTCTTGATGGTGGCTTACCACAGCTGTTTGATGAAGCGTTACAAGCCTGCAATGATCGATCAGTCGAACTTGCACAGGAACTTGGCAAAGACTAAGAGTAAAAAACAAGAAAGGTTCAACATAAACTGACTAAGCTCTATACTTCGTAAAGGGTAGAAGGTTGGACCTGTTTCTTAAATTTATCAGTGACCTAGGAATAGTTATGGCACAAGATCCGATTGTTCTGATCATTCGCACATTGGGTGAGATGTACGCATTTATTGTTGTAATGCGCTTCCTTCTGCAGATGTCTCATGCCGATTATTACAATCCTATCTCCCAGGCGATCGCCCGTCTGACTAACGTACCGGTAGTCGCTATCAGCCGGGCAGTTCCACGTGTAGGAAAACTTGACCTCGCGGCCCTGCTCTATGCCATATTTGTAAAACTGGTTGTATTGCTGCTATTGGTGTTGGTCACCGGCATGGCAATGCCAAATATCCTACACATTGTACTTCTAGCTGCCGTGGGGGTTGTGGATGCAATTCTGACCATCTATTTCTGGGCGGTACTGGCTTCTGTCATCATCAGTTGGGTAGCCCCAGGCAGTTATCATCCAGGCCCACAGTTGATCCAGCAAATTACGGAACCTGTATTTAACCTGGCACGAAAGGTTATCCCTCCTATCGGTGGACTAGATCTTTCACCTATTCTGATTTTTATTGTGATTCAGATTATTCAGTCACAACTAGGCCGCCTGCTTTATTAAGTGGGCACCAAATTTATTCACATGCTGTATCAAAGACGAGCTTGCACCGTAAAAAGGCGTTAAAATAGCGCGGATTAATACAGACAATGACAACATCAGATATCGAGAACCTCTGACGTGACAGTATCAACAAACATTTCTCAGAACCGTGCTCTAATCTTCTACGAGATGTGAAGCTCAACTTCTTTGCGTCTATGCGCACGTTAACTGTCTGTTGTTTATCTGTTTATTAGGTTGAGTTGAGAAATGCCTGCTGTAATACCTGAAGATTCTGTCGGAATCGTAGAACCACAAAAGATCGAATTTACTGAGCCACTTAAGCTCCAGTGTGGACGTGTACTGGAAAGTTACCACCTAATGGTGGAAACCTATGGTGAACTGAACTCAGACTGTTCCAACGCTATTCTGATCTGCCACGCGCTTTCTGGTAACCATCATGTTGCGGGCTACCACAGCATGGAAGACAAAAAACCAGGGTGGTGGGATTCCGCAATCGGGCCTGGAAAAGCGATAGATACCAATAAGTTCTTTGTTATCGGCTTGAACAATCTGGGGGGCTGCCACGGCTCATCAGGTCCTAACCAGGTCAATCCAGACACAGGCAAGCCTTACGGCCCGGACTTCCCGATTGTTACGGTAACGGACTGGGTAGAAAGCCAGGTTCGCCTCGCAGATTATTTTGGTATCGAGCAGTTTGCTGCAGTCATCGGCGGCAGCCTGGGGGGCATGCAGGCACTTCAGTGGTCGATCAACTACCCCGACAAGCTGCGTCACTGCATGGTGATTGCTGCTGCACCGAAGCTATCTGCACAGAATATAGCGTTTAATGAAGTAGCACGTCAGGCCATTAGTAAAGATTCACAGTTCTATGATGGGCACTACTACGAAAAAAATGAAGTACCTAAAGTAGGCCTGATGCTGGCTCGCATGTTGGGCCATATCACCTACCTTTCTGATGATGGTATGCGCAGCAAATTTGGGCGTGAACTCCGCTCCGGGCAGATCAGTTACGATTTCACACCACAATTTGAGGTGGAATCCTATCTGCGCTATCAGGGAGAACGTTTCTCTACCGCCTTTGACGCTAACACTTACCTGTTGATGACCAAGGCACTTGATTACTTTGACCCTGCATCCGAGGCAGGCAATAGCCTACCTGAAGTTCTGAAAAGCGCTAAAGCTAAGTTTATGGTGATCTCATTCACTACAGACTGGCGTTTCTCTCCCGAGCGTTCGCGAGAGATCGTAGATGCGCTGGTCGAAGCTGATAAGCAGGTCAGTTACGCCGAGATCGAAGCGGCACAAGGCCATGATGCCTTCCTTATACCGATTCCACGTTATCTGGATGTTTTCACTGCTTATATGCAGCAAGTTGAAAATGACACTCCGGCTTTACTTTCCAAGGAGGGTAAATAATGCGCGCCGATCTGGATCTGATTAAAGACTGGGTTGAACCCGGCAAACGCGTTCTGGATCTCTGCTGTGGTGATGGCGAACTGCTGCACTATCTACAGACAGAGAAAAATGCGAGCGGTTATGGCCTTGAGATAGGGCCGGATAACATTACCGACTGTATCCGCAAAGGTGTCAATGTTATCGAGAAGGATATCGAAGAAGGGCTTGCTTCTATTAAAGACGACACCTTCGATACCGTGATCATGACCCAAGCCATTCAGATTATGATGCGCCCGGATGAAATCGTGGATGAAATGCTGCGTATCGGTAAGGAGTGCATCGTTACATTCCCTAACTTCGGTCACTGGCGTGCCCGCGGCTATCTTGCCTTCCGTGGCAAAATGCCAGTATCCAAGTTCCTGCCCTATACTTGGTATAACACACCAAATACCCACTTCTGTACGTTCAAGGACTTCGAACGTCTGTGTGTAGAGCGCAATATATACATCATGGAACGTACCGTGGTGGATAATGAACACCAACACCGGTGGTGGATTCACCTGTGGCCAAATATGCTGGGCGAGATAGCCATCTACCGGATAACCAAGTAACGAGGCAGATCATGAAATTTTTGAATATTGCTCGAGCGATGCTGATCTCAGCAGTAGCCCTGATCAGCCAACCCCTGTTAGCGGAACAGTTTGTCACTTACGGCGACTATGAGATTCACTACAACGCCTTTAACAGCACCTTCATTCAACCCGATGTAGCTCAGAATATTGGTGTGCAGCGCAGTAAGCGTAGAGCGTTGGTCAACGTTTCTGTTCTGAAAGTGGATGGCGATAAGAAGATACCAGTCACAGCCAACGTGTCAGGCTCGGCAAGCAATCTGATTCAACAATCCCAGACATTGAAGTTCCAGAAAGTGGATGAGGGGAACGCGATCTATTATCTGAGCCAGTTCGGTTTCACTGACGATCAGGTAATCCGACTAAAACTCGACGTTCAGCCAGACCCTAATCAGGCCGCTTTTACTGTACAGTTTGAGCAGAAATTTTACGAAGAGTAATTCAGTAAAACATGCCATAAAGGGCGCACCGAAATGGGCGCCTTTTTTATGAATAGCAAAATCGAGAGCTCACCATGATCAATAAAATCGTTTTAGCCAGTGGTAACAAAGGCAAACTGAAAGAGTTCAATCAGGTACTTGGTGATCTTCAGGTAGAGGTTGTTCCACAATCTGATTTCCAGGTTTCAGATGCGGATGAAACTGGCCTAAGCTTTGTAGAAAACGCTATTCTTAAAGCGCGTCATGCGACCGAAGCGACAGGCCTACCTGCTCTTGCTGATGATTCTGGTCTTGAGGTCGATGCACTCAGTGGTGCCCCTGGGATTTACTCTGCGCGTTTTTCTGGAGCAGGTGCAACCGATGCGAAGAACAACACATACCTTCTGGAGAAATTGGAGGGTGTGCCTGCAGAACAACGTAGCGCTAGATTTCGCTGCGTTCTGGTCTTTATGCGCCATACCAACGATCCCACACCGCTGATCTGCCAAGGTAGCTGGGAAGGACAGATATTAGAGCAAGCCTCAGGAGACAATGGTTTCGGTTACGATCCTCTGTTCTGGATTCCCGAACTAGAGAGAACATCTGCACAGCTCCCCCCTGAAGAGAAGAATAAGCTCAGCCATCGTGGCCAGGCGGTAGCTCAATTGAAGCAAGCTATTAAGCCTTACCTGAAGTAGCTTTTGGAGTTACTTTTTTAAGAAATAGTTATGGGTCTGCAACTGCCACCACTATCCCTGTATATTCACGTTCCCTGGTGTGTACGTAAGTGCCCATACTGCGATTTTAACTCGCATGCAGTACGGGACGATATTCCAGAACAGCAATATATAGAAGCCCTTCTGCAAGACCTTCGATCAGAGCAGCATTTAGCACAAGGCCGAGAGATACAGAGCATTTTCATTGGTGGTGGTACACCAAGCTTGTTTGCAGCTGATAGTTATAAACAGCTCCTTCAAGAAATAAATACAATTATTCCAATTAGCAGGAGTGCTGAAATCACTCTGGAAGCCAACCCCGGTACCTTCGAGCAGGAAAAGTTCAAGGGTTATAGGGAAGCAGGTATCAACCGCTTATCGATAGGCATTCAGAGCTTTAGCAATCATCAGCTACAAGCGCTAGGTCGGATTCACAGCAATGTCGAAGCAGTTAATGCAGCGTCTTTAGCCCGTGATATTTTTGACAATATTAATCTCGATCTGATGCACGGTTTACCTGGGCAAGACCTGGAGGGAGCCTTATTTGACCTGAAGCAGGCAATTGCTCTTCGACCTGATCATCTTTCCTGGTATCAACTCACCATCGAGCCCAATACCGAGTTTAATGCCAAGCCTCCTTCTCTTCCCGTCGACGAAACTCTCTGGGATATACAGGAGCAAGGGCAATCACTCTTGGCTGAAAAAGGCTTTGAACAATATGAGATCTCTGCATACGCGCGTGATAATAAACGCTCCAAACATAACCTGAATTACTGGACCTTTGGAGATTATCTGGGCATAGGCGCTGGTGCACATGGCAAAATCACCCTACCAGAAAGCAACGCAATTATCCGCCGCTGGAAGCAGAAGCAACCCAAGGGATACCTCTGTTGGAATACTCGTCTATCAGGCGAAGAACCTATTGCAAGAGATGAACTGGCCTTTGAATTTATGCTGAATGCCCTACGTCTCTCGTCCGGTGTACCTGCTGAGCTTTTTGTAGAAAGAACAGGTTTAGAGCCTAAGCAGATATTCAATAAACTGGAAATTGCCCGGCAGCAAGGGCTTTTAGTCGACGATACACACCTAATTAGCCCCACCCAACAGGGCCAACTTTTCCTTAATGATCTCCTCGCTTTATTTTTAGACTAAGCTTGTAAATGTTCGTCTAAATTTTTCGAACCGAATATTTTTTAGCATATGTTAAAAAATCTAGTTTAGCGGCAGTTTTTAATCCGCTAATATTACAGAAATATTACAAAAAATTTCAGAAAGCAGTAGTAACTCTATGACTATTAAAGCGAAACTCGCCGCACTTATAGGTTTTATTCTGATCTCAATCGCCACTATGTATGGCCTACTTCACTTTGCACTGGAAAGTGTCTCCACACTAAAAAGCAGCGAAACCGAAGTCAGTAATATTGAAGCCAGCATGCTAATGCTTCGTCGCCATGAGAAAGATTTTTTAGCCAGGGATGATCTGAAATACCTAAAAAAATTCGATGCAACTAATGACAAAATGCAGCAACAGATCTACATACTTGAAGAGCATCTTGATCAGGTAGGTATCCCCCACAGTAAAACTAAAGAGCTGCACCAAGTCATCGACGCTTATAAAGAAAGCTTTCACCAGCTTGTTAAGATGAAGCAAACCATAGGCCTTTCACCAAAAGAGGGGTTAAGGGGTAGCCTACGTTCTGCAGTACATGCGGCAGAAACACGGGTAAAAGAGCTCAATAATTATGAGCTCCTAGCAGACATCCTACAGTTACGACGTAATGAAAAAGACTTCCTGCTGCGCAAGGACCTGAAATATAGAGAAAAGTTTGAGAAAAACTTTCAGAAAATGATCAGCCATGCGGAAGCAACAATTGTCGACATGGTCTATCTAGAAGAAACCAAAGCGTTACTAAATACCTATAGGGAGGGATTCTTGACGCTTGTGGGCACTTACGAAAAGCTGGGGCTCAATAGCAAATCCGGCCTACTGGGTCATATGAGAAAAACCATCCATAAGTCAGAGACCCTTCTTACAGATCAAAAAGCTGAAATTATTGAGGAGTTAGAAACCGAGATCAGCTCCATTTTGCTGTTCGCTTCTATAAAAGCCTTGGCCATTGCCGCCGTTGTTTCTGCTATCGCAATTTTTATAGCTCAAAATATCGTCTCTCGTCTGCATAAACTGCGTGACGTCATGAACAACTCAAAACAAAATAAAGACCTTACACTCCGTTACAAAGTAGTAGCAAATGACGAGTTGAGCGATATGGGACGAAGCTATAACAGCATGATGGAAGAGTTCCAAGCTCTTCTAGATGACGTTAGTAAATCCTCTCTTCAATTAAGTGCTGCAGCAGAGCAGGTATCCTCCATATCCCGCGATACCGCTTCTGGGCTGAATCAGCAGAAAGAAGAGGTGATTCAGGTATCTTCCGCCATTCAGGAGATGGAAGGCGCCATGCGCGAGATATCCCACAATACCGATCTTACTTCGCAAACAGCAACTAACTCTCAAAACAGTGCGTCGGAAGGCCAAACAATCATCAACCATGCGATTGGCAATATTACCAATCTGGCTAAAGACGCGACTGAAACATCTCAAGCTGTCACCAAGCTGGAAGAAAACAGCAATAAGATAGGTACTGTGCTGGATGTTATTAAAGAAATTGCAGAGCAGACCAACTTATTGGCCTTAAACGCCTCCATTGAGGCGGCACGCGCGGGTGACCATGGCCGTGGTTTCTCAGTAGTTGCTGATGAAGTACGCGGACTTGCGGGTCGAACCCAGGAATCTGCTGCAGAGATCGAGGTTATGATTAATGAGCTACAGCAACGTACTGGTGAAGTATCAAGTATGATGCTGCGGAGCGTTGAACTGAGTAATACAAGTGCAGAAGAAGCCTCTGGCACTGTCGGGGCTCTAGACCAAATCATGCAAGATGCCGTGCAGATTGTAGATATGACAACTCAAGTAGCGTCTGCAGTTGAGCAACAAACCGCCGTTGCAAGCACCATCAACCAGAACGCTGAACATATCCAGAATATTGTTGATGTTGCTAATGAACAGGTTGGGCAAAATGCTTCAGCAAGTGAAGAAGTAGCCCGACAGGCGAGCCACCTGCAAACCGTGGTTGGTCAGTTTAAAGTTTGATATTTATCTAATACTGTAAAGGGCTACAAAGTAGCCCTTTTTTCTGCCTGCTTATTAATTAAAGC
>NZ_JAAEQH010000046.1 GCF_024231755.1 Neptuniibacter sp. | reverse complement strand
TTAGATGATAAACAGGCTTTTCCAGAATATAATACGCCGAGTTTGACTCCACCTGATACTCGACAGCGTCAACAGCGAAGTGATCTGATCATCGATCCGACCCCTTTTCTGCCCAGCTTACGGGTCCACCGATACAGAAACCGATGACAGAAGAAAAAGATAACAAATTAGCACACCATACTGCTGTGGCTGTTGGCCTTATAGGTTTGGGTTTGTGGCTTTACATAGGTCGTTACTCAGGATTCCTTGATTGGATCATTCTGCAGGTCCCTGAGAAATACGCTGGTTCAGCCCTGATGATTGGCATCATGGTTATCATGGTCCCAGGCCTGTTTATTTGGACATTATATAACCGCTGGATCGAAAAGCGCCTGAGCGTAAAAGGGATCTATTACGAAGATGAGTACTACAAAGATCAGGACAAATTAAAAGAGAAGTCCAAAGCTGAAAAACAGGCCAAGAAATAATCTGACTAAAGATAGTAACCCTCTGGGGGAAACAGTACTGCTGCACTCCCCCTTCACCCTTCTTGAAAAACCTTCACCTTCCTTTCTTGATAAAAACCGTACTTGGATCTGTACTTAGGAGACCCTCAGCATTTTCTGATGTCAGGGAGGTCAGCACAGATGCATGCTTCTACAGTAATAACTCTCGTATCAGCCCTGTTTTTATACAGCACTCACAACTATGCCGTAGAGAGTTCATCAAAATCTGAATTCCCCCTGATTGTAGACTCAGAAAGTTTAACTCAGGCGATAACACCACCCAGCACTCTAGATAAACCCAGTGTTCCAGTTAACTCACCTTCTGATCAGATCAGCCAACTTCATCAGCTTCGTATGAAGTATGAGCATATTTCTAACACTATAAGCTGGCCAAAATTGAGCCGCGGACCTCTATTGAGTTTCGGTGATAACCATCCTCAGATACCGAAACTACGTGAGATGTTGGTTCAGCTAGGAGACCTTGATCAAGCAAATTGTGATGATCATACTCAGCTTTTCGACATAGAACTGCATGAAGCGCTACTCCGTTTTCAGGAACGCCATGGCGGTAAAGCCGATGGTATTCTCGGGCCTGCAACACGTCGCCAACTTAATGTCAGTCCTAGACAACGGGCAGATCAGATCCTTCTCAACATCCATCGCTTACAAGCATTTCAGCCCGAACAGGAAAGATATATTCAGGTAAACATCCCTGATTATCGCCTACACCTGTTCGAGAACGGAGAGAAACTGCTATCGATGAAAACGATCGTCGGCAAACGTAAAAGAAAAACCCCTGTGTTTGATACCGAGATTGATCGGGTTGTAGTTAACCCTTCTTGGCATGTACCTAAAAGCATCGCTTATAAAGACATCCTGCCGGTATTTGCAGAGGACCCGGATTATCTGAAGAAAATAAACCTTAAAGTTGTAACTGGCTGGGGCGAGCAAAAAAAATTCATGACCGATGAAGAGATCGATTTGGAAAAAATGTACAAAGGTAAGGTGTACCAACGATTATGGGAGCCCCCTAGCGACAAGAATACGCTAGGTAAGGTTAAGTTTCTCACCTCCAGCCACTACTCTGTTTACTTACACGACACTTCTGCCAAACGTTTATTCGACGAATCCAAAAGGGCTTTTAGCTCTGGGTGCATTCGTCTTGAACAACCCCGCAAGTTAGCAGATGCACTATTAAAAATGGGTAAAGATTGGGAACAGGAAGAGGTTTCACCTCTCTTTTCAGATCAGGAAACGGTACATATCAAGTTAGATAAGCCAGTGAAGCTGTATGTAACTTATTGGACCAGTTGGGTGGATAAAAACGGTCAAGTTCACTTTAGAGACGACCTGTACCGCCGCGACCGTTATGAACTGAGCCAATTAAAACAGCAATCTTCACAAGAATTATTCACCAGCTCAAACTGATCAAAACATATACAACAAACAATGACTCCGGCATAATAATCTGCTGAATTTTTGTACAAGAAGTTATTGTTAATGAAAGATCGAACGACCCAGTCAAGAAGAGATTTCTTGAAAGCTTTAGGCGGTGTTACCGCGTTGACTGCATTACCTTCCACTGCGCTTGCCAAATTCCAGACGAATCAGGATCACTCCCTCTCCCTCGTAAATCTTCATACTGGCGAGGCACTTAACAGCACATTCTACAGTGACGGAATCTATCAGGCAGATAGTTTACAGGCGCTAAATCACGTCTTGCGCGACCACCGCAATAATAAGGTCCACAATATGGACCAGCAGCTCTTGATGCTTTTACATGACTTGCAGCAGACCTTCGGTGAACACAAGCCCATCCATATTATTTCAGCTTACCGTTCCCCTGAGTCAAATGAACTGTTACGCCAAAAAAGTAACAAGGTAGCAAAGCGTAGCTATCACATGCTGGGGCAAGCCGTTGATATTCGTATCCCCGGAGTTGATATTAAAGATCTGCACAAAGCCTCTCTAGCAATGCGCTCAGGCGGTGTAGGTCTATATACCCGCAGTAATTTTGTTCATTTGGATGTGGGCCGTGTACGTAACTGGGGCAAATAAGCCGCCCCAGTTATTGCATGACTCCAGATACCCTCTTCCGTCACTCCAGCGTAGGCTGGAGTCTATACGCACTAAATTGGATTCCTGCCTACGCAGGAATGACAGTAAGAAAGTTAACGTTACCTAACCTTGCGAGTAAGAAACCAATAAAACCCTCCCCTAATCCTTAAGTGACCTTCTACATTGTCATCACCCTCTCTATAATGTGCGCAGTTTTTATCTCGGACATAGAATTAAATGCTAGAGAATATCCGCGTTGTACTGATCAACACCTTTCACCCTGGAAATATTGGCGCTGCTGCCCGTGCAATGAAAAATATGGGCCTGAGCAATCTTTATCTGGTTGAACCTGAAGTCTTCCCAAGTGAAGAAGCCGATTCCCGCGCTGCTGGCGCAAAAGATCTGCTTGAAAATGCTAAAGTTGTTAGTTCACTTGAAGAAGCTATTGCTGACTGCCAGTTGGTCATAGGTACCAGTGCACGGACTAAACGAACCTTTGATTTACCCCTGCTAGATGCGCGCAAGGGTGCAGAGCAGATTGTTTCAGAAGCACATAATGGTCAGATAGCTCTTGTATTTGGGCGTGAGACCATGGGTCTACATAACCATGAACTACAACAGTGTAATATTCATGTTTATATTCCAGCGAACCCGGAATATCCCGTATTGAACGTTTCTCAAGCAATTCAGTTACTCTGCTATGAAGTCTATATGGCAGCTGAAAACAAAAGCTACAAAGAGACAGAGGAAGAGTATCCACGCCATAAAGAGATGACGCTTTTCTACGAACATCTAGAAAAGGTTCTACGCCTTACCAACTTCATCATCCCACAGCATGAAGGAAAGGTAGTGGATAAATTGCACCGTTTCTTCAACCGCTCCCGGCCTGAACGTACAGAGCTAAACATGCTCAGAGGCATTCTGACCTCCGTTGAAGAAACCGTTGAGAAATTAAATAAATAAACAGGGACATAAGATCCCTGATCATTACGACAAGGCGAAAAAATGGAAGAGAATCTACAGGTCCTGCTGAAGCAGGCAGATCAGTTACGCGACGGTATCCAGCAGATGCACAACCAGTCCAAACAGATGGGTTATAACTCTGTTGGTATTCGCGAGTGCGCAGAAACACTGCAAAAATGCATTAAAAAAGTAGGTAATAACAAGATTGCAGCACTGGCCGCACGCGATAAGCGTAAAGTGTATGCAGAGATGGAAGAAGCCATCGAACAGCTACTGGAGTTTATCGACTAGTGAGTAACTCCCCATTTGGTGACATCAGCGTAAAGCAGTTCCTAGAGGAATACTGGCAAAAGAAACCCCTACTGGTTCGCAATGCCTTTCCTGACTTCGAACCACCTGTCAGCCCCGATGAACTGGCAGGGCTAGCGTTGGAAGAAGATGTTGAATCCCGTCTTATTATCCAATCACCAGATGGAAAAGATTGGCAGCTTAAGCATGGCCCTCTCTCAGAAGAGAGCTTTTCTGAGCTGCCTGATAGCCACTGGACTCTTCTTGTCCAGGCAGTTGATCACTGGGTTCCAGAAGCCAGTGAGTTAGTTGAACAGTTCCGTTTTGCCCCCAACTGGCGTTTAGATGATCTGATGATCAGTTACGCCACTGATGGCGGAGGTGTAGGCCCGCACTACGATAACTACGACGTTTTCCTGATTCAGGCCTCTGGTACTCGTCGTTGGGAATTTGGCGGCATCTACGGGGAAGATTCTCCACGCAGAGATGATGTCCCTGTTATGATCCTACCTGAATGGGAGGCTGAACAGAGTTTTGACCTGCAACCAGGCGATATGCTCTATCTACCTCCACGTGTTGGTCACAATGGTTACGCTGTAGGTGATGACTGTATGACCTACTCTGTAGGTTTTAGAGCGCCTTCGCATCAGGAGATCTGGGAAAGTTTTAGTAACTATCTTGATAATATTACTTGTGCAGAGGACCGATATTCTGATCCGGACCTACAGCAGCAAGCCAACCCTGGTGAAATAACAGCATCAGCCATTCAACGTGTGCAAAATATTCTGCATGAGTATATTGATAGTCCTGAGTTACTAAGCCATTGGTTTGGTCAGTTTATGACTGATCCTAAATATCCTGATCTAGCCGGTGAACAAAGCTCAGAACTGAGTGATGATGAGATCCGCAGCTTAATAGAGCAAGGGGCTCCTTTATGTCGTACTGAAGGCTCTCGTTTTGCTTTTTACCGCCAGGATGGGCATTTTATTCTTTTCGCCGATGGCAAAGGATGTGCATGCAGTCCCGAGCAAACAGAGTTAGCCGAGCAACTATGTGCAGATTTATACCACTCGGATATAAAAGTCACAGAAGATAATATCGTGCTGATTAAGGCTTTACTGCTACAAGGCTCTGTATATTTTCTTGATGCAGATTTATAAGCGCTAATTATGGAAAAAGAAAACGCGGCCGATCAGGATACGATCCAGGGTCAAGATACGACTCAGGCCACAACTCAGGAAATGACGCTGGAATCAAAGCCGACACTGGAATCTGAGATCAATGCAGCCCGGATCAACGCACTTGAGTTGAAACTGGAGACACTATCCATCATCACAGAATCGCTGTGGAATGTTCTCAAGCAAAACGGGCTGGATAAATCGATAGACCTCAAGTCTGAAATGGCAGTAGTCATCAATGCGCGAACAGACAGAAATGCCGCTACTGTTACTTGTACTGCTTGCGGCTCAGAGGAACTAATTATCTCTGGAATCTGCTCTAAATGTGCTGAGCCACTGCAGTACAAAGGCGAAATCTCGCCTTTCGATTATTAAATCCGCAACATAGCCATATTATTGCCCAACAAGCACTCCTAACTCAGGGATGCCACTTCACCTATAACTCTACGAATCCACTGATGCGCGGCGTTATGTTGCAACAGTGGGCTCCACGCCATTTTCAGCTCGAACTCAGGAATGTCGAACGGTGGCTTTTTCATCATCAGACGTGGGTTCTTAGATAAGGCTGCCGCTTTGGTAGGGATCGTCGCCACCAAATCTTTTTGTTCAGCCAGCATTGCTGCCGACTGGTAGTGGCGGGTAAATACAGTTATACGGCGCGTAGCGCCAATCTTATTCAGTGCGCCATCAACCCAGCCAAGACGTTTAGTATCTTTTGGGGTGATGCCCATCCCCGCTCCCATTCCGGTCTTACTTACCCAGACATGTTTAGCCCGAAGATAGGTCTGCAGATCGAAGTTATTGGAAAGCGGGTTATCTACGGCAAACAGACAGGAGAAAGAGTCCTGCCACAGTGTTTTCTGGTGGAAAGACTGTGGCATCTCATCAAAACGGTTGATTACCAGATCAACCAAGCCCTGCTCTACTTCAAGAAAACTCATATCACTGGGCGTCAGAATATCCAGTACCACATGAGGAGCTTCCTTGCGTAATCGGCTTAGTAATCTCGGTAGCAGAGTCGCTTCACCATAATCACTGGTCATAATACGGAATACACGATCACTAGACTTCGCATCAAACTCAGTTGTTGGTTCAATCACCTGCTCTACCGATGCCAGGATCTGTCTCAACAACGGCTGCAGGCCTTGCGCACGCTCCGTAGGTACCATTCCATCACTGGTCCTAACAAGAAGAGGATCACCAAATGTTTCACGCAACCGCCGCAAACCATTACTCATCGCTGGCTGTGTAATACCAAGCAGACTGGCGGATCGAGTCACATTTCGCTCCCGCAGCAATACATCAAGGTATACCAAAAGGTTTAAGTCGATTTTGTCGAGGTTCATAGCAAAGCCGCATAGGTACTGAGGTTACAGAATAGTACCACATCAACATTCACAGAATAAATAGCGTAAATAAGGGCCATTTATTTCAATTATGGAAAAAGCACTACTAGAATCGACTGCGAAACTTTTAAGAGTTAGCCGAATTCTGGCTAGCGAAAAAAAAATGGAAGGAATAGACCATGTCTACACTGAACCAAGACATCGAAAGCATTGCAGGCCTGAAAGCTGAAGCTGGTAGCCCTTGGGATGCAATCAACCCAGAATCTGCTGCTCGCATGCGTGCACAGAACAAATTCAAAACTGGCCTGGATATCGCTAAATACACTGCTGGTATCATGCGCCGCGACATGGCTGAGTTCGACAAAGACAAAACTAAGTACACTCAGTCTCTGGGTTGCTGGCACGGTTTTGTAGGTCAGCAGAAACTGATCTCTATCAAGAAGCACTTCGGTTCTACTGAACGTCGTTACCTGTACCTGTCTGGTTGGATGGTTGCTGCTCTGCGTTCTGACTTCGGTCCTCTGCCAGACCAGTCTATGCACGAGAAAACTTCTGTAGCTGGCCTGGTTGGTGAACTGTACACGTTCCTGCGTCAGGCTGACGCTCGTGAACTGGGTGGCCTGTTCCGTGAACTGGACAAAGCTCGTGAAGCTGGCGATGCAGCTAAAGAAGCTGAAATCCAGGATCAGATCGATAACCACGAAACTCACGTAGTGCCAATCGTTGCTGATATCGATGCTGGTTTCGGTAACGCTGAAGCGACTTACCTGATGGCTAAGCAGATGATCGAAGCTGGCGCATGCTGCCTGCAGATCGAAAACCAGGTTGCTGACGAGAAGCAGTGTGGTCACCAGGACGGTAAAGTAACTGTTCCTCACGCTGACTTCCACGCTAAACTGCGCGCTCTGCGTTACGCTTTCCTTGAGCTGGGTGTTGATGACGGTGTTATCGTTGCACGTACTGACTCTGAAGGTGCTGGCCTGACTAAAGAAATCGCTGTAGTTAAAGAGCCAGGCGACCAGGGTGATGTATACAACTCTTACCTAGACGTTGAAGAAGTTGCTCCAGAAGACACTGCTGAAGGCGATGTACTGATCAGCCGTGACGGCAAACTGGTTCGTCCTAAGCGTCTGCCATCTGGTCTGTACCAGTTCCGTGCAGGTACTGGCCATGAGCG
>NZ_JAAEQH010000045.1 GCF_024231755.1 Neptuniibacter sp. | reverse complement strand
GATAAGCATGGTGGCAATAGCGGGACTCGAACCTGCGACCCTCGCATTATGAATGCGATGCTCTAACCAACTGAGCTATATTGCCACTCAGATTAGCTCGTAGAGCTAATGCTTAAGATATCTTTTCGAAAGAAAAGATGGCTGGGGTAGGAGGATTCGAACCTCCGCATGACGAGATCAAAACCCGTTGCCTTACCGCTTGGCGATACCCCAGCAGAGTCTGAAACATGGTGGCAATAGCGGGACTCGAACCTGCGACCCTCGCATTATGAATGCGATGCTCTAACCAACTGAGCTATATTGCCATGCTTTAGAGAGCGCGAATTATTCTCTTTTTGTGTTGGTCTGTCAATAGGTTTAGGTGTTAAAAATAGGGGAAATTTGGAATAAAAAAACCGGCCATAAAAGACCGGTTATTTTATAAACAGAAACTGCTTTAAACGTTAAAACGGAAGTGAACTACATCGCCGTCTTTAACGATGTAATCCTTGCCTTCCAGGCGCCAGCGGCCTGCATCTTTAGCACCGTTTTCGCCTTTGTGCTCAACGAAATCATCATAGCTAACAACTTCGGCGCGGATAAAACCTTTTTCAAAGTCAGTGTGGATAACACCAGCCGCCTGAGGAGCCGTAGCGCCCACCTGAACTGTCCAGGCACGGACCTCTTTAACACCAGCGGTGAAGTAGGTGTGTAAGCCCAGAAGATCGTAGCCGGCGCGGATTACACGGTCCAAACCAGGTTCTTCCATGCCTAGATCTGCCAGGAATTCCAGGCGCTCTTCATCATCCAGCTCTGCGATCTCGGCTTCCAGCTTGTTACATACTACGACAACGCCTGCATTTTCAGATGCGGCTAGTTCGCGTACCTGGTCCAGGTGTGGATTGTCTTCAAAACCATCTTCGTCGACGTTTGCGATATACATGGTTGGTTTTACCGTCAGAAGATGGAAGCCTTTCACAATCTTCATATCATCTTCGTCTAGATCCAGACCGCGTACAGGCTTGCCTTCTTCCAGGTGAGGGATTAGGCGTTCAAGCATGGCTTTCTGTGCTACTGCTTCTTTATCACCGCCTTTTGCCAGCTTCTGGATGCGTTGTAGCTGTTTTTCTGCTGAATCAAGATCCGCCAGAGCTAGCTCAAGATTGATCGTTTCAATATCTGCCAGAGGCTCGATTTTGTTAGCAACGTGGATAACGTTGTCATCTTCAAAGCAGCGAACCACGTGTGCAATCGCATCAGTTTCACGGATGTTAGCCAGGAATTTGTTGCCCAGACCTTCACCTTTGGATGCACCAGCTACTAGACCGGCGATATCAACAAACTCCATCGCTGTAGGTACAACGCGCTCTGGAGTAACTAGCTCAGCCAACATGTCCAGGCGTGGATCGGGCATAGCTACTGTGCCGGCATTAGGTTCGATCGTGCAGAACGGGAAGTTTTCCGCTGCAATACCGTTCTTAGTCAGTGCATTAAAGAGTGTAGACTTACCTACGTTTGGTAGGCCGACAATACCGCATTTAAAACCCATGATAGATTCCTGTGAATTAACCTAGCTGGCAGAGAAACTGTGTAACTGGTTCATTGCTTTGCCCCAGTCACCGGAAATAGCATGCTCCAGATAGCGTTCTGCTTCATCCAGCGCAGCCATGGTGGCATCGCGCTCTTTTGCCGGAGCTTTATTCAATACAAAACCGCTTACCTGGCTGCTGTGGCCAGGATGGCCAATGCCCAAACGCAAGCGGTAGAAATTCTTGTTGTTACCCAGTTTGCTGATGATATCGCGCAAACCGTTATGCCCACCATGACCGCCACCTTGCTTGAACTTTGCAACGCCGGGAGGAAGGTCCAGCTCGTCATGAGCGACCAAGATCTCTTCTGGAGGGATTTTGTAGAAATTTGCCAGTGCCGCTACGGCCTGGCCACTCAGATTCATAAATGTAGTTGGGACTAACAGATGGATTGTCTGTCCACTGATCTGAGCTTTGGAGTACAGTCCGTGATATTTCTTTTCAGGCTTGAGGGGGGCGAGATGCCGAGCAGCAAGCTGCTCGACAAACTCAGCACCGGCATTGTGACGAGTTTGTGCGTATTTATCACCCGGATTCCCGAGGCCGACAATAAGCTGGATCTTGTCTTTCATGCCAGTGCAGTAACCGATTAATAGTATCGACTAATTACTTGCTGCCGCGAGGAGCATATACGTAACCGATACCCTGGTCGTGGTCACCACCGCGACGCAGAGAAACAATCTCAACACCTTCTGGCATAGTGATGTCGGACAGGTGAAGAACCTGGTCAGAAGCACAAGCAGACAGATCAACTGTCAGGCTTTCTGGCAGGTTAGCTGGCAGGCAAAGAACTTCAACAGTGTTCTTCTCTGCAGCGAACTTGCAAGCAGCTTTAGATGCTGGAGATTTTTCGAAGTTAGCAAATACAACAGGAACAGTGATTTTGATCTTGTTGGATTTAGTAACGCGCTGGAAGTCAGCGTGCAGTACAACTGGCTTCGCCGGGTGGCGCTGCAGATCCTTGATGATTACCTGCTCTTCTTTACCATCTACAGACAGAGTCAGTAGAGAGGAGAAGAACGAATCGTCCTGGATCATTTTAACCAGTTCATTGTTCGGGATAGAGATTGATGCTGGCTTCTTGCGTTTGTCACCACCAAAAACGATACCTGGAACCAGGCCTTCGCGACGCAGGCGGCGGCTCGCACCTTTCCCTTCATCGTTACGTGCTACTGCATTAACTACAAAGTTAGACATTTTCATACCTTTATATAAACAAAATGCAAAACCTTGCGACCAGGTTTTGCAGTTTTTAACCCCGGAGGGTGTTAAGCCCTGCTGGATAACCAGCAAGGCGCATTATCAGGCGTTGACCTTAACGGAACATCGCGCTGATAGATTCTTCATTACATACTCGGCGTACTGCTTCAGCCAGCAGTGGTGCCAGAGTTAGCTGACGAATTTTGTTGCAGCCCATAGCTGACTCAGACAGCGGGATAGTGTCTGTTACGATAAATTCATCTAGCTCGGAGTTAGTGATGTTGCTGATAGCAGGACCAGACAGTACAGCGTGAGTGGCATAAGCAACTACGCGTGCAGCGCCTTGAGCTTTAAGCGCTTTGGCTGCTTTGCACAGAGTGCCTGCTGTATCACACATGTCGTCGACCAGTACGCAGGTGCGGCCTTCAACATCACCAATGATATTCATAACATCAGATTCATTTGCGCGTTCACGACGTTTGTCGATAATCGCCAGATCGCAATCCAGCTGTTTTGCAACAGCACGGGCACGAACTACACCGCCTACGTCAGGGGATACAACCATGATGTCTTCGTATTCCTGGTCTACGATGTCATCCAGCAGAACTGGAGAGCCGTAAACGTTATCAACAGGAACAGAGAAGAAGCCCTGAATCTGGTCGGCGTGAAGGTCTACAGTCAGTACGCGGTCAATGCCGATTGCAGTCATCATGTCTGCAACAACTTTGGCAGTGATCGCTACACGCGCAGAGCGTGGACGACGATCCTGGCGGGCATAACCGAAGTATGGAACTACTGCAGTGATACGTGATGCTGATGCACGGCGCAGTGCATCTGCTAGTACAATCAGTTCCATCAGATTGTCATTAGTTGGCGCGCAAGTAGACTGAATGATGAAAACGTCCTTACCACGTACGTTTTCTTGAATCTCAACGCTTACTTCGCCATCGCTAAAACGACCAACATTCGCTTTACCCATAGGAATATCTAGGCGATCAACTACTTTTCGCGCAAGTTCCGGGTTAGCGTTGCCGGTGAAGACCATCATCTTGGACACGGCGTACACCTTCTCGATTGTGTTTTGTTCGGAATCTGTAGATCGGGAACCGTTCATAGGCATTTGGCTGGGGTAGGAGGATTCGAACCTCCGCATGCTGGAATCAGAATCCAGTGCCTTACCGCTTGGCGATACCCCAACATTTCCTCTTGGAGGACGGGCCTCCCGTTGAAAGAGGCGCAGATTATCCCGGATCGATTAATTAAAGTCAAACCAATGGCTGAGGATGAAGCTACTTTATTAACGAGAGATCCAGCTGTTAAGTACTACGGTGATATTAAGGCCGTTTCTGGTCAGCTTTAGCTTGCGAGGAAGAGCAGGACTCAGGCTGTTATAACGCAGGTATTGGATATCCCAGCCATTCTGCTGCAGAGACTGTAGGCGGTTATCTAATAAGATGTGCCGATAGGGTTTGTTAGGTGCGGGTAAACCACGAATCCACCAGTAAATGTCACTGATTGGGAGTTCCCAGCCTAACTGTTGATAGAGGATAAACTCAGGATCGGGACCTTCAAATGTCCCCTCGCCAGCTACATCAACAGTGACTTTTCCGGGCTGCCCAGAAATGGATGCGCCACCTTGTCCCCAAGGTCCGCGAATATCAATTTGATAGTTTTGTTTTTCCTGTAGCCATTTCAGACTAGCGGAGTTGGTGCTATCAGGGGTTTTTATGCCGATCTTGCCGCTGATCTCCCAACTGCGTAATTTCTTTAGCTCAGCTTGGTGAGACTCCCAGCTTGATGTTGAGGTAGACGGCACTGTCGTATCTAACCCACTACAAGCCGCTAGAAATGAAACGCAAATAACAATGGAAAGTTTCTTTAACAGACTACTAATTTGCATCTATTATTCGCGCCGCTTCATTAAGGAATGGATTGTCAGGATTGTTCTTTCGGCTCTGGCTTAGCAGAGCTTTGGCTTTTTCTTTCTGCTCTATGGCCCAGTACACTTGAATCAAATGACTGGATACTTCGGGGTCAGCATACAAAGCATGAGCTTTTTCCAGGTAGGGTAGTGCTTCATGGAAACGTCCCAGCTTATACAAAGCCCAGCCCATGGAATCTAAAATAGCCGGGTCTTCCGGCTCTTTGCTTAGAGCTGCGTTGATCAAATCGTATGCTTCTTCGTAACGCTCGGTGTGAAGAAGAAGGGTGTAACCTAATGCGTTCTGGACGGTTGGGTTGTCTGGTTCTAGTTCTAGAATACGTTGCAGATCTTTTTCCGCTTGTGGGAAATCAGATGATTCAATCATCATTGCACGGGTGTAGAGCAGAGTTGTGTTATCTGTAAATTGGGAAAGGGCATCGTCCAGCACGATGATAGCTTCTTCACTATAGTTGTGCAGGTTCAACCACTCCGCTTCCAGTGTGAAAATCTTAGCTGTCTGCGTAGGGAGCATGGAGCGAGCATCCAGAAGAATCTGCTGCACTTTTTCTTTGTCGTTAGGTGTATTCAGCAAGCCGATTGCACGCGAGAGTGCCTGCAATACATTACTGCCATCTTTAACCTGTACGTAATGTTCGATTGCCTGTTCTATTTCGCCACGAGATTGGGTGATATGGCCCAGATAAAAATGGGGGGAGCTATCCTCTGGCTTCAGGTCGAATAAGCTTTTGAGTACCTTTTCTGCACTCTCGGTCTGCTCATGTTCAAGCATCAACAGGCCTAGATAGTAGGTGAGCTGATGATCCTTAAGGTTATTTTTAATTAGAATTTGTGCCTGATCAGTTGCGGTTTTCGGTTTTTTAGCTTGGAACAGTAATTGAGTGTAGAGAAGATGTAGCTGGCGGTTATCTGGCTGGTGCTCAAATGCAGACTGTATCAGAAGAAGTGCTTCACCAATCCGACCCTTCTCCCGAAGTAGCTCTGCTTTTTGAACCAGGGCTTCAGGGTTTTCGGGGTTAAGTAGTAGCGAACGATCAAAAGCCTGAATGGCCTCTTGCGTGTTGCCCGCAGATTTAAATAGCAGTGCTAGCGTGAGTTCAAGATCTGCACGAGGTGGATTGTTTTCACTATGTTGCTGCAGCATCTTGATATAACCGGTGAGAATCTGGCTATCAATATTGCTGCTTTGTCCACGGATGAGTGCCAATGTTCTTAGTTCATCATACTCCAGTGCCTTTTGTACCAAGGGTAGCGCTTCTTGATACTGACCTTGATGTAGCAGTATGTTGGCTTCAATTTGGTATGGTTCTGGGTTTGCAGGAGAGATCTGTCTCCAGGTGTGGGCTGCTTCCTGAATCTTGGCCGGGTTACGCATATATTGCGCTATGCGAGTGGCTCTTTCTGCTACACCGGGGTCACTGGTTTTCTTTGCCTGGGTCAGGTAGTTGTCTAGTGCGATGGGAAACTGACGTCGCTGCCCGGCAATCTCGGCCAGCATCAGGTTGTAGAGTGATTCCTGATTAAACTCGCCTGCCACATAAGTTACCGGCTCAGGAGCGGAAGAGACCTCTTTGATCTGAGTGCTCTTACAACCCTGTAATAGGAGCAAGGTGCTGCTAACTAAAATAAGAAATCTATTCATGGATAAGCGTAACTGCCTCTGACATCCCTGATGTTTCGATCACTATAGATGAACAAAGTGTTGCTTGTCAGCAACTGCTCATATGTTTTAACTCCTAATTTGGCACTAATTCATGCTACTTAGTTCCTGAAATACGCCGACTTTTTTTAACCTTTACTGCAAAGCGTTGTATCATAGCCCGCTTATTTGTATGTGGACCTCTCTGGGTTCATCGGTTTGGCGGAAAGAATGGCGTTATTAGCACTTGGCATAAATCATAAAACAGCTCCGGTAGAGGTGCGTGAGCGCGTGGCGTTTGCACCTGAAGCTATGTCGGATGCTATGGATGCCGCAAAACAGTTTGCTGATCTGAAAGAAATTGCCATCCTTTCTACTTGTAACCGAACCGAACTTTATTGCTCATCCGGTATGCAGGGCAGCCGTGCTTTGCTGGAATGGATGGGTGAATATCATGGTTTGGATCCTGATCAGTTACAGCAGTGTTCCTACGCATACTGGGATGAAGAAGCTGCACGTCATATGATGCGTGTTGCCAGTGGTCTTGATTCTCTGGTGCTAGGCGAGCCACAGATTCTTGGGCAGTTGAAATCTGCCTACAGCCTTTCTCAGGAACATGGTTATGTAGGCGCTGAACTGAGTCGTCTATTTCAGCAAACCTTCTCTGTCGCTAAACAGGTACGTACTGACACTGCTATCGGGCAGAACCCTGTTTCAGTCGCCTATGCGGCAGTAAGTTTGGCACAACATATCTTTGCTGATATGAGTGACAGCCGAGCGTTACTGATCGGAGCGGGTGAAACCATTGAGCTGGTTGCTCGCCATCTATCTCAGGCGGGTGTAAAGGATATGACGGTTGCTAACCGCACCTTGAGCCGTGCTCTGACCCTAGCGGAAGAGTTTTCCGGTAAAGCGATTCTATTGGGCGATATCCCAGATGCTTTGGCGGATGCCGATATTGTTATTGCCTCTACCGCCAGTCAACTGCCTATTCTGGGTAAAGGTGCGGTCGAGGCTGCGCTGAAGAAACGCAAACACCGTCCTATCTTTATGGTGGATATTGCCGTTCCCCGTGATATCGAAGCTCAAGTTTCAGAGTTGGATGATGTTTATCTCTACACCGTTGATGATCTGAAAGAGGTGATAGAGGAAAACCAGCGTAGTCGTGAAGATGCTGCTAGGCAGGCCGAAGAAATTATTGAAACGGGTGCGCATGATTTTATCCGCCAGTTACGCTCTCTGGAGGCAGTTGATGTGCTGACCGCTTTTCGTGGGCAAGCGGAAGCACTTCGAGATCAGGAGCTGGAAAAGGCACTTAAGCAGCTGCAGAACGGTAAAAAGGCGGAAGATGTACTGACTATGCTGGCTCGCGGTCTGACTAATAAAATGTTGCACCATCCAACCATTCAGATGAGAAAAGCCAGTGCCGAAGGGCGTTCTGATCTGCTGGATCTGGTACAGGAACTTCACCAGTTGGGTGAGCAGTTGAAGAACGAGAAATAATGAAAGAATCTATTCTAAATAAGCTGGAAAAGCTCAGTGACCGTTATGAAGAGCTAGCCGCTTTATTGTCTGATGCCGAGGTAATCTCTGATCAGAATAAGTTCCGTGATTACTCTATGGAATATTCTGAACTGGAGCCAGTAGTACAGGCGTTTGCTGCGTTTAATCAGGCTCAGGATGATCTGGAAGAAGCCGAGATGATGATGGCTGACAGTGATCCTGATATGCGTGAGATGGCGAAAGAGGAATACCCGGAAGTTAAAGCGCGAATCGAACAGCTGGAAGCCGATCTGCAGATTCTGCTATTGCCGAAAGATCCGAATGATTCACGTAACGTATTTCTTGAAGTGCGTGCGGGTACCGGTGGTGATGAGGCTGCGATTTTTGCCGGTGATCTATTCCGTATGTACTCCCGCTATGCGGAAGTTCAGGGCTGGCGCGTAGAGGTTGTCAGTGCAAACGAAGGTGAACACGGCGGATATAAAGAGATTATCTCCCGCATTGTGGGAACCAACGTGTATTCTCAGCTGAAGTTTGAGTCCGGTGCTCACCGTGTACAGCGTGTGCCAGAGACGGAATCACAGGGCCGTATCCATACATCTGCCTGTACTGTGGCGATAATGGCGGAGATGGATGAATCGGCTGAGATCGAGATCAACAAGGCTGATCTGCGTGTGGATACCTTCCGTGCCTCAGGAGCGGGTGGTCAGCACGTTAACAAAACTGATTCAGCTATCCGTCTAACCCATATTCCAACCGGTGTGGTTGTAGAGTGTCAGGAAGAGCGTTCCCAGCATAAAAACCGCGCCAAGGCGATGTCACTGTTGGCTTCTCGACTGCAAGCAGCGGAGCAGGAGCGTCAGGCTGCTGAGATGGCTGATACTCGTAAGAGTTTGGTTGGTAGTGGTGATCGCTCCGAGCGTATCCGTACTTATAACTACCCACAAGGGCGTGTGACTGATCACCGAATCAATCTGACTCTGTACAAGTTGCAGGAGATTATTGGTGGAGAACTGCAGCATATCGTTGAGCCGTTGCTAAATGAATATCAGGCTGAACAGCTTGGTGCTCTGTCCGAAGAAAGTTAATTAAAAGAAAGGGCCTTAAGGCCCTTTTTTGTTGAGTTTTAATTTATTAATAAAAATGCAGATCCGCCAAGCCCTCAAACTGAGTGAACAGCTTCATAAGGTGAGTGAATCTCCACAGCTTGATCTGGAGCTGATGCTCTGTCATCTATTAGATAAGCCAAGCAGTTATCTTTTTACCTGGCCTGATGCGGAGCTGGATTCTGAGATCATCTCGCAATTGGAAGCAATGCTAGAGCGACGCCTTAACGGAGAACCGGTTGCGCATATTATTGGTTATCGGGGGTTCTGGAGTTTTGATCTGGAAGTATCACCTCACACCCTTATTCCACGTCCAGATACGGAAGTGCTGGTGGAAAATGCTCTGCAGCTTTGTCAGAAGCAAAACGCGCGCGTGGCAGATTTGGGAACAGGGACTGGCGCTATAGCTTTAGCTCTGGCTACGGAGCATCCAGGCTGGGAATTGGTCGCTTCTGACTTTGTTGCAGAAGCAGCTGAGCTAGCAGAAAGGAATAGAAAACGCCTTAAGCTTGATAATGTTGCTGTAGTTCAGGGTAGCTGGTTTGAGCCCCATAATGGTACGTACGACATGATTGTCAGCAACCCTCCTTATATCGATCCTCAGGACCCGCATCTGCAGCAGGGTGATGTACGCTTTGAACCGCTATCAGCACTGACGGCAGATCAGCAAGGGATGGCGGATATCGAATTTATAAGTAGTCATGCTAGGAATTATCTAAAGTCGGAAGGAGTTCTTCTGTTCGAGCATGGTTACGATCAGGGGGAGCTTTGTCGTGATCTCCTTAAACGACTGGGTTATAAAGAGGTAGATACTGCTCAAGACTACGGGCAAAATGATCGGGTTACTTATGGTATTTGGCCGGGAAATAGAGAGTAGGTTTTTCAATGCTGAGTGATGAACAGCTGCTGCGTTACAGTCGTCAGATTATGTTGCCTGATGTGGAGATCAATGGTCAGGAAACCTGGTTGAATTCCAGTGTCTTGATTATTGGTTTGGGCGGATTGGGAAGTCCGGTTGCTATGTACCTTGCTGCGGCAGGTATTGGTGAACTGGTATTAGTGGATGACGATGAAGTGGAATTGTCCAATCTGCAGCGTCAGATTGCACATCATAGTAAACGGATCGGTCAGCCAAAGGTCGATTCTGCACGTAATACCATCGCGAACCTTAACCCAGATACTAAAGTACGTACGGTTTATGATCGTCTCAGTGAAGAGGAGCTATCAAGCTTAGTGGCTACCGTTGATCTGGTAGTGGACTGCACTGATAACTTCAGTACTCGTTTTTCAATTAACCGAGCTTGTTTTGAGCATAAAAAACCACTGGTTTCCGGTGCGGCTATCCGTATGGAAGGTCAGGTGGCTGTATATGACCCTCTTACTCCTGAATCACCATGCTACCAATGCCTCTACAAAGAGGGATCTGATGAGAATCTAACCTGTTCAGAGTCGGGTGTGCTCTCACCTGTCGTTGGAATTATTGGTTCTGTTCAGGCGTTAGAAGCTTTGAAGGTTTTGGCTTCTGTAGGTGAAACACTTGCCGGGCGTTTGCTCTTGCTCGACGCCAAAACCATGGACTGGCGGACATTGAAACTACGCAAAGATCCGAAGTGTCCTGTATGTTCAGGTGGCTCTGGAGAAGTGGAAAGTGACTGAAGAACAGAAAGTTATCGATCTGCTTGGCCGAGTCAAAACGGTTGCGCTGGTTGGGGCAAGTAATAAACCTCATCGAGCCAGCTATCGAGTGATGCAGTATCTTCTGGATTGCGGCTATGATGTGATTCCCGTTAATCCTCGCTTGCAAGGACAGGAACTACTGGGTCAGCAAGTGCTTGCTTCGCTTGAAGAGATTAATCAGCCTATCGATATGGTAGATATCTTCCGCAACAGTGATGATGCAGCGGGTGTGGTAGATCAGGCTATTGCTGCTGAGGCTGGAGCCGTCTGGATGCAGCTGGGAGTAATCAATATCGAAGCTGCCAAGCGGGCAGAAAATGCAGGGCTGACAGTGGTGATGGATCGTTGCCCTAAGATTGATATTCCTCAATTATCAATTGTAACCCCCGCTGGTTGATGCAACTTCTGTCTGTTTCTGACGTTTGTTACTGGTTTAAAGAAACATCTTCCTGATTTTTAGATCTTCTGCGCAACGCTTGGCGTAACTAATAATCTCATCGGAGTATCCTTGTTGCTCTAGATCTTCTGGAACTGGTGCGCCGGAGTTAACCAGAAAGTGGATTAAAGGTAGCTGCCCAGTTTGTAATCCCTTATGTAACAGAGCTTCATCAAGTTGAGCACCGGACTGTAACAGCAGAGATATATGTAGCATCAGCTGTTGTTCATCGCATTGCTCAAAGCATAGATGGAGAAGTTCCTGTTTGTCTTCCTTACAGCCAGCTTGGAGAAGTTGCGTTAACAGAGGAAGGCTTTTCTCTTTTTGTAGCGCGAGTGTTGCCAAACTCAGATCCGAATGGCTGAGGCATGGTGTGTTGGCAGATGCTCCGTGTTTTAGCACAAGCTCAAGGGCTTTGGGCTGCTGTTCTAGAACGCAGGATTCAACCAGGCCAGGTATCGTATCTGATACAGGCTGATCAATCTCATCAGGGCTGATCTTTTTAAGTTGTTTTAACAGTTGTTCCGTATCGCCTGTCTGGATTGCTTTATAGGCTTTTGCCAGTCGATCACTCTTAAACAGGTTGAGCACGTGATTTACCTATTAGTGTTAACAAACTCTAGATTAGATAACGCCAAGTATACGCAGAATATAGATGCCGGCGCTAAGGGTGAGCACTGAGCCCAGAGTGGTCATAAGTATGATGTTCGCAGCCAGTTCCGCATTCCCACCCATCGCTTTAGCCATCACAAAACTTGCAGCAGCAGTCGGGCAGCCAAACAATACCATAAGCATCGCCAGATCCTGACCTCTGAAACCATAAATCCATGCAGCAACTGTTAGTAGCAGAGGGATGAATAAAAGTTTGGCAAGCGTTGCCCAGGTTGCTTGGGCGGACGTGTTTCGCAAGCTGGCCAGATTAAGAGAACCACCTATAGCCAATAGCGCTAAAGGTAGTGTGAGGTTGGCAAAGTAGCGTCCAGTTTTTTGAGCAACTTCGGGTAGCTCAAAGCCGAAATAGGAAAAGGGCAGGGCAAGCAGTACTGCGATAATAAGAGGGTTTTTAACTACCTCGAGTATGGTGCTGGAAACGCTGGATGAGCCACTATTCTGCGCAGGAATAGTCAGAGCGATGATAGAAAGTACATTGAAAAGAGGAATGACCAGAGCTAGCAGAAGTGATGCTTGCGCTAGTCCTGAATCAGCAAATAGGTTGTAGCTAACCGCCAAGCCTATGATGCCATAATTGCTGCGAAACGCCCCCTGGATAAAGACCCCTAAATCTTCCCCTCTTTTGATCCATTGCTTAGCAATAAACCATAGTGTGATGTAGCACATCAGAGTGCCAAATAGAACAAAACCTAATTGTTCTGGATTAAAAACCGCATGGAAATCGGTCCTTGAGATGGACATAAATACCAGTGCAGGCAGTGTGATAACGAAAACCAGTTTCGATGCTGTACTGATAAATGCTTCATCAATAAGGCGGACACGTTTTAACAGATAGCCAAGAAAAACGATAAAGAATATTGGTGCAACAATATTGGCAGTAAAGCTAAGCGACTGGAGGTAAAGATCCACGGATAAATCCCGAATAAGGAGCAATGATGTTTTTTAGGGAGAGTGAAGAATGCAGAGATTAGATCTGGTTAGCAATAACTGGTTTTGATTATCTCTCGTTCACTTAGCTATCGGATGAAAAGCATCCCCTGATTAACTGGAGTTTATATAAGTTTCCAAGTGAGTTTCATTGCGGGTAAAGATGGTATTTTATCATACGTTCAAGAATCTTTATTGTCTTCTTCTTGATGTTTTTTTGGGTAATCGAATAGGGTCAATGTGGCACATCCTTCGGCCAGTTCATCCCAGCGGGTAACGCTCAGATGCATATGCATCACTGCTGCAGTGGGGAATTTCTCCAGATGTTCCTGAGTCAGAAAGAACCCTAGCATCTCCAGCCCAGGGTTATGTCCTACCAGCATAATATGTTGTGGTGCGTTGCTCTGATTTTGCAAAACATAGAGCAGGGTTTCGCTGCAGGATTCATAGAGTTCAGGCTGAATGATTAATTTGTCCTGAGAAAGTTTTAAACGGGTTTTAATGGCCTGAGCCGTTGTAAGAGCTCGATTAGCACCACTGCTGATGATCAGATCGGGGTTGATATAAAACTGATGAAGGCGTTCTGCCATGGCAGGCAGATCACGTTTTCCGCGTTTGTTTAAAGGCCGGTCAAAATCATTAAGGCTAGGGTCTTTCCAACTGGATTTCGCATGACGTACTAAGGTGAGCTTTTTCATCGTATGCTATCTGCCGTATTGCTGTGAACGGCTTATTCACAAGTCCGTTAACTAGTATTGGAGTTAATCATCATAATTGCGAATCTTTCTGGCAAAAAGGTTACATCTCTATTTAGTTTTCCGTTGTTTTAGAGTTTTAAAAAGGCCATCCAGAGAGCTGTTTGGTTAAGGCTGTTAATCAATCAACCCGGGGGATGTAAGCAGGGTGAAAATTCCGACTGATATTCATCATTAACTCTATATTGAGCTCTCTCAGAAAAATAACCGCTTAACCAAGGCACAATAACGCCGCACATGCATTATTAAAGGATAAGCATAGGAGTACTTTTCAGTGGATGGCAAAGGTATAGACCTTCCTTGGTCTGCTAGGGCTTGATAGACCTAGGAAACAAGTCTCGATTCTGGTTCTGGAAAGGGACTGCAACTCTCAGTACCTTGTTGAAGAACCTTTTTCATTAGAGCTCGCATCTGCTGCATAGGTCTGCTGCCAGGGTGATCCAGGCGCATAGGTTGATTGCGGAAGAGGCGATCATCCATCGGAGTCAGGTCGTCATCAATCAGAGGAGTAAACTCCATCTGATCCAGAATGTCTTTTTGCAGATCTATGCCTGGCGCTATCTCAGTCAGCAACAGGCCTTTAGGGGTGAGTTTAAATACTGCACGTTCAGTGATAAATGTAACCTTCTGGCGACAAGTCATAGCATAGCTACCATTAAAAGTTATCTGCTGAACTGCTTTTTTGAATTTTTTCAGTGGTCCGTTTGTTATGACCTTCAGTCCCTTTTCGCTGAATTCAATTTGCTGTTTTCCCGAAGTGAAAGTGCCTAGGAAGTACACATCCTGAGTATTCTGTGTGATGTTGATAAAGCCGCCCGCCCCGGCCAGTTTTGGGCCGAATTTGCTAACATTAACATGGCCTTCTGGGCAGGTTTCTGCCAAGCCTAAAAATGCCTGATCTAGGCCGCCCCCATCATAGAAATCGAACTGGGCAGGTTGATCAACAACGGCTTCGGCGTTGCTGGTAGCGCCGAAGCTCAAGCCGCTCGCCGGTTGCCCGCCAATGCCACCTGGCTCCACGGTTAAAGTGAAATCCTTGATTTTCCCTTCTTCTGCAGCAACGGCTGCTACTGTTTCCGGCATGCCGATGCCGAGATTGACGACCGCATTCTTCTGCAACTCCATTAAGGCTCTGCGGGCGATAATCTTACGGGCATCTAAGGGCTGGGTGTCAGACGCTTGCTCGCCAAGGCGGATCTCGCCTGTGTAAGCGGGGTTATAATCTTCAGCAAATGTCTGCTGGTGGTCTTCGGCAGGTGCAACAACGATATGGTCAACCAGAATGCCAGGAATGCGGATACGATCAGGTGTCTGTGTATGTTGCGCGGTAAGGCGCTCAACCTGTACTAGAACGATTCCACCGCTGTTTTTGACCGCCTGAGCAATAGAGAGTGCGTCTAAGGGTAGTGCTTCACGTTCCATCGACACATTGCCATCTTTATCGGCGGTGGTGCCTCGGAGAAGGGCTACGCTAAGAGGGAAATGTTTATAAAGTAGGGCTTCCTGTCCATTGATATCCAGTAGTTGTACCAGATCTTCCTGCGAACGCTCGTTTATCTTGCCGCCTTCGATGCGTGGGTCAACAAAAGTGTTGAGCCCTACATGGGTTAGGGTGCCAGGTTTACCAGCGGCAATATCCCTGAACATATGGCAGATAACGCCTTGAGGAAGGTTGTAGGCTTCAATCTTATTTTCAATGGCTAGCTTGCCAAGTGTTGGAGCCAATCCCCAGTGTCCTCCGACAACGCGGCGGATCATACCTTCGTGGCCAAAGTGATTCAGGCCTCGGGTTTTGGCATCGCCCTGTCCCGCTGCATAGAAAAGATTCAGGTTGTTGGGTTGGCCTTGTTCCAGAAAGCGTTTTTCGATTGCTTTGGCCAGGGTTTCGGCAAAGCCAATGCCGATAAAGCCACCCGTGACGATGGTATCGTTTGATTTGACTAACTCAGCGGCCTGCTCGGCGGAGATCACTTTATTGTGTGTCATCGCTATTACCGTTTATTTTTATTTTTTAGGATAGCAGTCCATAGAGCAAAGCAGAGGCCATTTTTTAAAAAATTAGAATAAACAATGGGTTATGTTCATTGTCTTGTGAAATGGATAATTTTTATGTCTAGTTTTGCAGACATGTGTGTTTTTATGTCTATTTTTGCAGACAGTTATTTTAGGCGTTGGTATAAGCTGGCTCTGGATATTCCGAGTAGTTTAGCTGCTTCAGTTTTGTTTCCGTTGCAGCTTTGGATTGCCTGCTCTATCAGGGTTCGTTCGCTTTCGCGGCGGTTGCTTTTTAGGTCGCTTGAAAGTTTTTTTGGGGCCCGTTGTTGGGGTAGCTCATCTGCAGAGCCGAGATCGGCTGCTTCGATAGCCTTGCCTTCTGCCATCACACAACCACGCTCAAGACGGTTTCTCAGCTCACGGATGTTGCCCGGCCAGCTGTAGTTTTGTAACCACTTCATAGCTTCCGAGGATAGTGGAAGCTCAGGCAGTTGCGATTGGGTTTGGATCTGTGAAAGCATGCCCTCTGCCAGCGCAGGGATATCCTCCAACCGCTGTCGCAGTGGCGGAAGATTGATTGGTAGAACGTTTAAACGGTAGTAAAGATCTTCGCGAAACTCGCCTTTTTCTACTTGTGTGCGCAGGTCTTTTGCTGTCGCGGCGATAATGCGGACATCAACTTTTTCCAGTCGGTTGGAGCCAAGAGCTTCAACTTCGCGTTCTTGTAATACTCTGAGTAATTTTGCTTGCATACCCAATGGCATTTCTGCGATTTCATCAAGGAAGAGAGTGCCGCCATTGGCAAGCTGAACCTTGCCGGTACGGCCCTTGCGGTCTGCTCCGGTGTAAGCGCCTGGGGCTGTACCAAAGAGTTCGGCTTCAGCCAAAGATTCGGGTAGGGCTCCCATATTAATGCCGACAAAAGGACCGCAGCGACGATGCGACGCTTCGTGAATCCCCTGCGCCAGAAGTTCCTTTCCCGTTCCTGTCTCGCCTAGTAGCAGCAGTGTTGTATCCAGATGAGCTGCGCGAAGGGCTTGCCTGCGTAGTAGTTGAGTGGGTGCTGAATTACCTATCATGTCATCCAGAGCATATCGGCTTGGGCGGATGATCTTCTCATCTTCAAACTGTCTGCGAAGTCGGGCAAATTTATCAAACAGAGGTTGTAGGCTGTCCAGGTCATCGTAAAAGACGAAACCTACAGCACCGATGATTTCCTGTTCATTATTTCGGACCGGCAGGCGGGTAACAACGCACCACTGGTTTTTGATCTGCATAAGATCGATAAAAATGGGTTTGCCACTTTTTACAACCCTTGGCATCTGCGTGGTAGGTAGAAGCTCTTCTACTGGTTTACCAATGGGATCTTTATCTTGAGGGATATCAATCAGTACCCGGTAGGCATCACTGATCCAAAGGACATTACAGTTTTCGTCAATGGCTATGGCGCATTGACAGAAGCTGGAGAGGAGATCGAGCAGATTATGATTGCTATCCTGCTCTAAAAGTTGGCGAAGTGAATTCATAAAGAAAGCGTAGCTTTACCCGGTTGTATAGGAGGATAAAACTACGTGTTGTGTCGTATTCTGCCAAGTATTTTTTATTGGCAGAACAAGGAAGGCTACGCCGCGTTGGATTTAGAGGCTTTCTGCTGACGGTTTGCTGTTCCTTTTATAACTTGTTCCCATACGCCTGAAGTGCTCATCAGAAGAGCGCCGCAGTTTCCGCATTTGCAGATCTGAGAGCTACCAAGATCACTTATGATCTTAAGATCCGGGTGCTCAGTGCCCTTTTTGATAAGTTCGAAACAAGATACGCAATCGGTATTCACACTAAATCTCCTTCCCTGGTATTGGGCATGAGAGGCTGCTTTTTATTAGAGTTGGCTACATTACTGTCTAATTATCGGACAGTGTTCTCTTAACTTTAGAAAAAAGTTTTATAAAACAGTTGCTTCTCATGCATAGTTGTTGTGAATTCTGGGATAAGTTAGGTAACTATTTAAAAATAATCAAACTTCGCCTGATGGTAGTGAGCTTTCCATTATGCTGCCGCCACCGCCGTTTTTGGCTAATTCACCGATCTCTTTATCGATGAAAAACAGCCCCTTGCCGTCTTCACCGATGATTTTGATCTTATCCAAAATTCCGTTAAATAGTTTTTCTTCTTCGTGCTGTTCAGCGACATACCACTGTAAAAAGCTGAATGTGGAGTAGTCCTGACTGCTAAAAGCAGTATGGGCTAACTCATTAATTTTCTGTGTGATGAAGCATTCGTGCTCGAGTACTTTTTCAAACAAGTCGCGGATCGATTCAAACTCCGCATCTGGGGATTCAATCGCTCCGATTTTTGCCATGGCGCCTGTTTCGTTAACATAGGTGAAGAGGCGTTTCATATGCGACATCTCTTCATCGGCATGCTGGTACAGAAACTCTGAACAGCCTTCAAACCCTTTGGATTCTGCCCACGCTCCCATCTGCAGATAAAGGTTGGAGGAGAAAAACTCCAGGTTAATCTGTTCGTTGAGGCGGTCTAGCATCGACTGGCTGAGCATGGGTGTATCCTTTAAAGCAGAATTTGAAACAGTATTGTAATCAGATTGAAACAGGTTTGCAGAGCCATTTCTTAGAATTGGCGGAGCGGGCGCATTTCTTACAGATGAAATCGCTAGAGCGGGTTATTTTACCGAGCTCTTTGAGATGATCTTCTATCTCTGTCTTTTTAAATTTGCAGAGGGATTTGGCTTTGTTCATCTGATATATCTGAATAAAATTCAAATGATAATCATTATTAGTTTCGAGTCAAATGAATATTTTGTGTGGGGTTTACAGAAGGTGCTCACGACGGGTTTGTTTAGTGTGGGCTATCATCACTTCGGCTGGGCCTGGCTTGCCTAGGAGGTAGCCCTGGATCTCATCGCAATTCAATTCGCGCAGAAAGTTAAGCTGTTCTTCTGTCTCAACACCCTCTGCAACGACGGATAGCTGTAAAGAGTGAGACATAGAGATAATCGCAGAGATGATTTTTTCATCATCACCATTGCCGGGTACGCCGGTTACAAAAGAGCGATCAATTTTCACCGTATCAACTGGCAGGCGTTTCAGGTATATCAGGGATGAGTAGCCGGTACCAAAATCATCCACAGACATGCGGATACCCATCTGACGGATCTGAATGAGCTTATCAATCACAGTATCAATATCATCAATCTCCAGCGTTTCTGTAATTTCCAGCTCGAGTAGTTCCGGTGGTAGGCCGCTTTCTTTCAGAGCAAAAGAGATATCATCAATAAGACTTGGATCATAAATCTGTCGTGCAGAAAGGTTGACTGAGACTGGCATCGGCCAGTCTGGATTGTCATTCCAGCTTTTAGCCGCTTTGCAGCTCGCAAGCAGAATATAGCGGCCAAGTTCAACGATCTGACCCGTCTGTTCAGCCAGAGGAATAAATTTAATTGGCGGAATCAGGCCTTGTTCTGGATGGTCCCAACGCACCAGGGCTTCTGCGCTAAGGATGGTTTCACCATCAATATCGAAACGAGGCTGGTAAACCATAAATAGCTCATCGTTAATTAGAGCCCTGCGCAGGTCTTCTTCTAACTGGGTTTGTGCTTCGGCTTGCTTGTTCAGTTCCTGATCGTAGTACTGGATGCCATTTCGTCCCTGTTCCTTCACGTGGTACATGGCTGTATCAGCATGGCTGAGAAGAGCTTTGGGCTCTAAACCATCATCAGGGTAGACAGCTATGCCGATGCTGACAGGAGCGCTGCTAGAGAAATCATTCAGCTGGAACGGAACACGTAGCGTTTCCTGAATTCGATGGGTGATCAGATTGATTGTGTCTGGATGGCTAATGCCTTGTAGAATGACACCAAATTCGTCACCACCAAGCCTGGATACTGTGTCATCTGGGCGGATCTGACCGTTTATTCTGTTTGCGGCTGCAATCAAGAGCTCATCGCCTACCGCATGGCCGTAGGTGTCGTTGATGTTTTTAAAGCGGTCTATATTCAGGAACAATAAGGCAGTTTTTGAGCCTTCACGACCTGAGCGGGCAATCGCTGATTCAAGACGATCAAAGAACAGAGAGCGGTTTGGCAACCCTGTAAGAGTGTCATAATGGGATAGTTTTTCCAGCTGAGTTTCAGCGCTTTTCAGAGCAGAAATATCATTAAAGATAATAACGTAACGCTGCTCATCGGCATCATTGATAATGGTACTGAGCGATAACCAGGCGGAGAAAGAACTGCCGTCCTGCTTGCGAATTTGAGCTTCATTATTCCAACGTGCGCCTGATTCGATATGTTCAGAGATCTCAGGTATATCGTGTAAAAGTCGGCTGACAAACCGGTCTGTCTGGTTTGTGGGGAAACCGGTAAGTTTGATGCAAGCGCTGTTGACTGAGATAACGTTGAGGTTGCTATCCAGAGCTAATATGGCTTCATCCGCCTGATCGAAAATTTGCCCTGCAAGTTGGATACGTGACTGGGCAGTTTTTAAATCGGTGATATCTGTAATGATACCGCCGATAGCGTAGATGATATCGTTGTCGTCTATCAGCGGAAATTTGGTACTCAGAAAACTACGTGGCCCTTCAGAAGTCTCCAACGTGTACTCAATTTGTTGAGGTGCTCTACGCTGGATAACCCGGGTGTCACTTTCTCTGAGAGCTGCGGCGTGTTCTGCTGGATATATATCGCTGTCGGTCTTACCAACCACTTCATCCAGAGGAAGATTGGTCAGCTTCCCATAGTTTGGGCTGACCATTTGGTAGTGTAGGTCAATCCCTTTGATGAAAATAACGTTTGGTGTGTTTTCAATAATACCGTTGAGCTGCTTCTCGTGTTCGCTGATTTTTGAAACCATGCTTTCCAGGGTTCTGCCGAGACGGTTGAACTCCTCAAAACGCCCTGGAATAAAGGGTTCACTTTCTTTTGCTTCGCCCATCTCATCAGCGTATTTCACCAGACTGGATAGGGATGATCGAGTCAGGTAGCCGATTAAGACAACGGTGATTGCGCCAATCAAAAGCGCAGCGATAATAGCGGGCCCCAGATTACTAGTGTAGGAACGTTGCAGTTGCATTAGAGATGAATTTGGCACAACTACACGTGCGGATATGGTGTCGCTACGATTGATCTGTAGGTTGTATTGGTGAACGAGTTGTCCTGAGCTGTGCGAGCTGAATTTGTTGACAGGATTATGCTGCGTCAGCAGTTGTTGGGTCGCTTTATTCAGGGAAAGCCCTGAAATTAGAGTAGCACCATCAAAAAGAACTGCAGCAGTGGAGCTTGTCAGGCTCTGGATCTCATTCAGAATAATAAAGTTTTCGTTCAGCAGAATGAATGCATGCAGGGTTGCAACAACTTCTCCAAAATCATGACTGATTATCGGGAATGAAATACGCAGGAAGTGATTCTGACTATCTGGTGTTGTATGGCGTTGCTTAATCCAGGAACGATCGGGGGCAAACTTCAAGGTCAACTGATTCAGAGGGAATTTCTGGCCAAGCAGCGCCGTGTTAAATACTTCAATGTTGCTGGAAGATTTCAGCGTGAGAGCGAATGCATGTGTGCTTTCACCAATCTGACCTGATATCTGATTGTTTAAAAAAGACCTTGCCTGTTCCCGGTTGCCCTGTTCAATTAGCTGTAATAACTCGTCACGGCGACTTATCGATTCTATCTGAGCAGCTACAGATTGCAGATATGTTTTGAAAAAACGTTGCAAGATTCGCTGGTTTTGATCGTGTGAGGAGTTGATCTCGTACGACAGGGCTTTTTGCGAACCCTGGTATGCCGGAATCAGTAACAGCAGAGCGATACTGGACAATGCAATGAGCACAGTAGAAAGGATGACTGCGTTAAAGCTTAGTTTTTTCACTTTAACCCCTGACCACTGTACCTGAAAGCGCGTTCTTTTAGCTCATTGAGCTCGTTTTGGTCCAGTGATTTATCGATGAGAACGATATCACCAGAATATATATGGGGCACCTTATGGTTTTGACCTTGCAAGTCTAGTTTGATCGCTTCAGCGATAGCAACGCTACTATCATCATTCATGCGCATAACTGTAAGGTCTAGTTCGCCTTTAATCAGTGCGTCAATTTCTGCTTGGCCACCACCCCAGCCGTTCAGGAGAACCTGATCGAGTTTTCCGTATTCTTTAAGTGCATCTATGGCGCCTAATGAGATATCGGTGGAGCAGGAAAAGAGCATGTCCAGATCTGAGTTGTCACGCAATGCAGCCTGGGTCGCTTTGTAGGCCATATTGCGATCACCTTTTGTGTAATAGCTGCCTAGCTGAGTGAGACTGCTTTGTTCTGATGCCGCAGTAACAAAAGTATCTCCACGCATAACACTGACATATCCAGGAGTGAAATAGAGCATGCCGTATTTAGCTTCAGGCTTTAATTTAAGCATCTCTTGGGCAAGCAGCTTGGTGCCAGTCTCATGGTCGAAGCCGGTGTAAAGGAATGGACGTTGGTGTAACCAGTGGCGCAGGGGAGTGGTGATGTTCTGTAGAATTAACTTTGGTTTTCCGCGCAATAGGATGCGTTCAATCATCGCCTGATGGCGTAACGCATCCAGTGTGTAGATTAAATAGTCTGGTTGCCAGGCGATAGCTTCATTCAGCTGTTGGCTCTGTAGGCTAAGGTCAACGCTGGGACGTGAGAAAAAAATTCTCGTTTCAAATGGAACTTGTAATTCAGTCATTCGTTTTTCAAGCGCAATGACACTGCGACGCCAGTAGTCTGATGCCTGGTCGCCAGGGTAGATTATGGCGACTTTAGCTTTGTTATCCTGAGGACCGGAGTAGGGAATTGCCTGTTCTCGTACTATGCGCGAGAACTGTTGCATGATTGTCTTCTGCTCAGGCTTTTCGAGCAAATAATCGGAAATGCGAACGTACTGATCAGCCTCCTGTGCAAAGGCACTGAAGGAGACCGTTAAAAGTAATATTTGTAGGCGGAAAAAAAATTTCAACATCAAAAACGCCTAACCAGAATCCTAACTACAGCTCGGGCTAGGCATAAAGCGCTAGCACTACTAATTATTAATTTACGCTCAACATAATGTACATCTAAGAGGCATGATTGTCAGTAAATAATAACCTTTTATAGGCTATGGATATTAGGGGAGATAGGGGGCTGAAATATCACATGTTGTTGCTTGGGTGATTTTTGGCTTGGGTTTCTTCGCTAACCTGTGTTCAATTTCATGGGCGGGCATGGGTTTAGCCAGCAGAAAACCCTGATAAAAATCACAATGATTTTTTTGTAAGTAGACAAGTTGAGCTGTGTTTTCAACACCTTCAGCGACAATTTGCATATCAAGGCTTTTGCCCAACTGCATGATAGAGTCAAGAATGCGGGTATCTTCGTCAGAAGTGACACTGTTAATAAATGTTCGGTCTATTTTCAGAATCCTGGCAGGGAACTCTTTAAGGTATGCTAATGAGGAGTATCCAGTACCAAAATCATCGATGGCGATTGTCAGGCCGCTTTTGGAAAGATCCTGCAGAATTGTTAACCCTGTATCCAACTGTTCCATCAGCACCGATTCGGTGATTTCGATGATCAAGCAATGTTTTCTGACATCGTTTCGTGTAGTGGCATTTAAGATCTTCTCAACCAAGCGAGAGTCATTTAGTTGACTGCTGGAAATGTTGATGGCGATAGGGATCTCTCTCAGACCCTTCTGTTTCCAGAGACTGTGCTGTTTACAGGCTTCGCTGATAACCCAATCACCTATCGGCTTAATTAATCCGCTTTGTTCAGCAACAGGGATAAATTGCGCCGGAGATATATTACCCAGTTTACCGTTGTTCCAGCGCAGTAGCGCTTCAACCTTAACTAGTTCGCGTTTCCTATTAAAGATAGGTTGGTAATGGAGTGACAGCTCATTATTGCTTATGGCGTCTCTCAGATATGTTTCCAGTTGCAGATTTTTTGCAGTCAGATTTTTTAGTTCTGGTGAATAGACACCAATGTTACTCGTACCTAAGTTTTGCGCATTTCTCATAGCCATGGTTGCAGCGCTGGTGATTTCTGCGAGGCTTTCGCCATGCTGTGGAGCAAATGCGAGACCGATATTAACCGAGATTGAGAGACTAGTTGAATCGAGTTGTATCGGTTCTTGAGAGATATTCAATGCTTTTTGGATCAGGTTCTGCGTGTATAGTTTTTCTGAACCACAGAGGATGCCAAATTCATCTTTACCAATACGAGAGACTGTGTCGGTTTCACTGCATATTCTTTTCAGACGCGCATAGATGGTCTCAATAACAGCATCAGAAGTTTGACTACCAAAAGTGTTCTGAATCATGGCGAAACGATGAATATCCACCAATATGAAATTGAAGGCGTTCCCGCTGTTCTTGTAACGAAGGAAGGCTTCTTCGAGCTGTTTTAGACCGGGCAGTAGCGAGAATGGATCGTATTGCGGTAGTTGGGAGAGGTTTTTCCCTCTGCTCAGATCTGAGAAAAGACCTAGATAATGCGTCGCTTCCCCATGGGTGTCGAGTATTTCACTAATACTTAAATGCTGTAGGTATTTTTCCCCGGTTTTGCTTTTGTTCCAGAGTTTACCCGACCAGTGTCCCATCGTATTGATTTGTTCCCACATGGTTTTGTATTGATTGGTATCGTGCTCGTTGGAACGCAGCCTTGATATATGGGAATTGATTACTTCATCTTGGGAGTAGCCGGTTATATCTGAAAACTTATGGTTTACAGCGCAGATGTTTAGATTCAGATCAGTGATAACAGCCCCGTCATCCAGTTGATGAATATTTTCAACCAAGCGTAGAAAGTTCGGGTTTCTCTCGGCCGTTACATCTGGTTTAAATCGCAGCAGTACTTTGGGTTGAGTGGTGCCTTGCTCTTTGAGCGCTCGGCCATAGATTGTGAGCTCAGGGGTCAGATCGTTTGCCGGGAGGTGGCAGATAAACGGGTGAGAGCTGTTGAGTTTGCTGTAAAAATCTTGCTGTAAGTGTGTAGGCACAATTCGGTTGAAATGCCTATCCGTAAGATAAGTGTCCGAATTAGGCAGGTGGAGCAGCTTACGAGCTAGGCTATTTGCTGCAATCAACTTTCCATTATTGAAAATTACACAGGCTTCGTCGGAGTCATCGAGAAATGAGCTGAGCTCTTCGCTCATGCGAGAGATGACCGCGAGAGTCCGGGTTATGCGTCTTTCATAATACAGAGGCAATAGCAGAGCTAGCAGTGTTGTGAACACTGCTGCTATCGCTATGAAGTTCAGAACTTCAGGCTCGGCTAAAAAAAGAACGCCACTGTCCATAGTGTTATCTACTTAAGCAGAGAAGGTTTTCATCATTGATTGCAGCTCGCTGACAAGAGAACGCAGATTGTTACTAGCG
>NZ_JAAEQH010000044.1 GCF_024231755.1 Neptuniibacter sp. | reverse complement strand
TTAGATTCTGTAGTTGCAGATGCCCCTGAACGCGCTCAACATCATCTCGCCCCAGATCTGACTCAGCATCTGAATCCAACAGATCAAAGATACTTTCTGCAGCAGCAATGCCTCGCTGAATGACAGAATTCACCTCTGTCAGAGTTCGTAGTGGTTTAGCGATTAGACCGGCAGCAGTAATAAATGCGATAAACTCACCAGCGGACATTCCGGAATTAAGCACCGGGTGAAGTGATAAAAAGATCAGCAAAGCCAATGACGAAGAGACAATAAATTGCACGATCGGAGTGCTGAGTGCCTCAGTCGCCGCCAACTTCAGACTCTGTTTAAGATTCTGCTTACTGGCAGCAAAAAAACGCTGACGTTCAGATTCACAGCCCCCAAACATCCTGACAATCTGCATACCCTGAACGTTTTCAGATACCACATGGGACACTTCACCCATCGAATCCTGAATACGATGCCCAAGACGACGAAAACGTTTAGAGGCATACCAAACAACACCAGCAATCAATGGAGAGACAGCAGCAAAAACCATCGTTAACTGCCAATTGAGATAGAGCAGATAACATAGCAAACCCAGAACAGTTGCCCCTTCTCGGATCGCAATTTTAAGAGAGTCCGTCGCTGCTTTAGTCACCTGTTCAACATTAAAGGTGATTTTCGAAAGGATATGCCCAGAACTATTCTCGTGGAAAAACTGCACAGGTAAGACCAATAAACGCTGAAACATAGCCACCCTTAACTGGTGAACAACGTTTCGAGCAACATAGGCAATAAAGTAGTTACCTGTAAATGTACCAATGCCCCGAATCAGCGCGATGGCTAATAATGCTAGAGGGCCATATATATATACTTGGCTCGACTCATCATTGATGGCATCCACCAAATATTCCATTAATGCTGCAAACCCTGTTTGAGAAGCAGCATAAAGAATAAAGCCGATAATACCTATCATAAAAGCGACCCAATAAGGGCGCACATAGGTCAACAATCTAAGGTAAACATCCATGCCTCTTACTGAGGTCTTTTTGTCCTCTGACATCTATCTCTCATTTCGCACTTATAAACTGGCCTTATTGTACCTTCTCCAGCCGCTTTGCCCCAACCATTGACCTAGCTGAAACCCCAAATGCCAGTTATAATCCAGCGAATTACTCTAAATTCTTGCCCCGTGAACAATTCAAACGCCTTCAAATCACCACAATTTTGGCCAACATGGCTAGGTATCTTTATTTTACGTTTACTAGCGATGTTGCCTTTCAAGCCAGGCTTATTGCTAGGTAGATTGATCGGATCAGCCCTTTATTACCTGATTCCCAAGCGTCGCAAGGTTGTTGAGGTTAATTCTCGCCTTTGTTTCCCTGAATTTTCTGAGCCAGAACGCCAGCAATTCGTAAAAGACGTCTTCCGCAACAACGGCATCGGCATTATCGAAACCGCCTGGTCTTACTGGGGAAACAAAGAATCTATCAAAAATCGAACTACCTATTTAGGCTTTGAGCATCTTGAAAAAGCACTAGAGGAAGGGCGAGGAGTCATCATACTAGGCGCTCACTACTCCTGCCTTGATCTGGGAATAGCGCTTTGCTCGCTGTATGGTAAACCTTTGGTAACCATGTACCGAGAGCATAACAATCCGCTGATGGAACAGGTTATCCACAAGGGAAGATCCACCTGGTGTGAACCGGTTGAACGCAAAAAACTACGCGAAATCGTACGCTACCTGCGCAAAAACTACTTAGTATGGTATGGCCCGGATCAGGACTTTGGGGCCAAAAAATCTGTATTTGTACCTTTTTTTGGTCACACTGCCGCAACTATCACTGCCACGACTAAAATGGCAAGACTAAACAAATCGCCGATGCTAGCGTTACAGCAACGCCGAAACGAAGATGATTCCGGTTACACCGTTGAGATTTGCCCCGTGGATGGTTTTCCCAGTGGAGATGAAATTGAAGATGCTCGTCTGGTGAATCAAGCAATTGAAGCAGGGATCCGCAAAGCTCCGAGCCAATATATGTGGGTCCATAAGCGCTTCAAAACGCAACCGGATGGTGAACAGAAACTCTACAAGAAAGCAGGCTGCTAGCAATGAACGGAGGCAACCAAAACGTTGCAGCCCAACAGCGTATCTACGCAAAATGCTATCACCTATAATAGGCGGGGTTGAAAATACTGCACAATGCAGTGTAGCTGTTTATCTACGGAGCTCTTTTGATTAAATGATAACTGATGATCTTTTATCTTCTGTAGTAAATAAACTGCGCCTGAACACAGTAGCCGGGGCCTGGTTTTGGTTGGCCGTACTGTTTACAGCAACCTATTTTTTGCGCATTTGGCAGTATAGCTGGGCAGTCAATGACGATGGCGTTGTGTATATTTATACGGCAAAGAGCTATCTTGAAAGTGGCTGGGAAGCAGCATTCAGTACTTTTCAATGGCCAATCTATTCCGTCCTTATCGCTAAGCTCAGCCCTATATTGCAAGGAGATCTTGTAGCCTCAGCCAGATTAATCAATTTCTTGCTCCAGGCCCTGCTGGTTTGGTACCTATATAAACTTAGCGGCATGACAGAGCTTCATAAGAAGCATCGGCAGCTATTGATCGCCTTTTTCATAGTATCTATTGCGTTCTTTAATTTTCGCGTTTATATCCTGCGCGATCAGGGATTCCTGACTCTTTGTGTAATAGGGCTTTATTACGGAGCTTACTATTTAGAGCACGCTAAACCAAAGCATCTGATTGTTTGCCTACTTTCCTTTATGCTCGCCACACTTTTTAGAGTTGAAGCAGCTTTCTTACTAACGGTGAGTGCCACATTCCTTCCTCTGATGCACAAAAGGTATTGGCTTTCTCTTATATTGCTATTACTGGGCAGCTCTCTGCTCATGCTGCCTGGTTTGCTGCTCTCCTATTGGGGCGTAGAAAACCTGTTCTCTTATAGCATCTCAGCAGCAATAGATTACTTTGCTGATATATCTGTAAACCTGGATTCAAAGAAACAGGCAATTAGCCAGTATATATTTCATGATTACTGGCAGGACTACTCTTCTCCAGCTCTGTTCTTCATGTACGCAGGCGTATTTCTCTACTATCTATTGGGCAGCTTATCCATATATATCTTGGCAGCTTTTTATCTGAAGGGCCTAGAGTGGAATTCCGCTAATAAAATGATCGCCCTGGTGAGCATTACCGTCATAGGTTATTGCATAGTGTTCATGCTTGTACGGGACTTTCTTATATTTCGTTATAACCTTCTGCTAACCTATTTGCTGACCTTTCTAGCTATTTACCTTGTTATAGACGGCTATATCAAAAAGAGGTCTTATCACAAGTTAATGGTTTTCTTGGTTTTATTTCTACCACTGGCAAAAATCATAGATACTCCTTCCGGTAGCAAGCGGTTACTTTTGGAGGCTAACGAAGCAATTCTGAATTATGAAATGCCAAACCCACAAGTGCTATCAAATGCAGTTCAGATCTCTCTTATAAATGATGTACCCTGGAAAACAGCAGCACGTTACCGGAACAAACCAAAAATTCTTTTAGATGCAATGCAAAAACCTTTGCTCAATAACCAAGCACTCATCCACCTAGGATATACAGATACAGATCTTAAATTACATGAAGCTAACTGCCTGGCCTATTCTGAGACTGAAGGACGCAGGAAAGTAGTCTTGGTTCTAAACCGAAGCCATTGTAAATAAAGAGTAATGCAGATACCCATGGTTAACAACACAATGGAACTCATAGCAGGAAACTCAGATTTTCTTAATGAAGGCATCTCTGAAACTTCTCTTCACAATAACTCTACGGTTTTAAAGTCCGATAAGGGCCAGTCTGTTGGTATCTTTGAGGACCGCCTTATTTGGAAATTTAAACAACACCCCAAAGGCAACATTCATAATCATTTCCTACGTAAAAAACTGGTAATGAAGCATCAGCGCGCGGAAATGTTTTACTCTGATTTTGAAGGCAGCTGCTGCAAGCCTTATGGCATTTGGGCGTCAGAGTCCGGTTATTATTTGTTACTGGAGTATTTAAAATTTAAGAATATTGGCTCACTAAAGGCTAATGGCTCTTTGAATGACCCTGAACAAATGAAAAATATGGTGACAGCCGTTGCATCACTATTGGGTAGCATTCATCAGAAAGGATATTCTCATGGCGATATAAAGTGGGCGAACATTCTTTACGATCAGGAAAAGCAAACACCCTATCTAATCGACCTGGATAGCGTAAAAAAAGTTAGCTCTGTTTCTGCCAAGGCCTGCCGGATGGACGTAGCCCGTTTCGTAAGGGATGCTGCTCGTCTTGGTGCTTCAGACGAGCCTATAAGTATTTTTATTGACTGTTACGCAAGCAAAACCGGACAAAGCTACGAAACAGTGGTGCGTTCGATCCAAGCTCCATTGTCCAAGCTAACCGAACGCCACTACATCAAGATCAAGCCCTAAGACCCCGGCGCTCTATACCCTGAACCAGGACGCTGCGATTGATACTTTTTGCAGACCTCGTAAAAGCTACTATTAGCTGAACAGAGAACGTAACCGAGCGATGAGGTAACGTTTTTTAAAGCGGAAGTTTGTCGGCAACCATTCATGGTGCTTGGACGCTATTTGTTGATAAGTTTGCGCAAAACCTTTGTAGTTTTTGACGTGATAGTAAGCTGCCAAGCACTCTTCACAGTCTAATTTTCCTATCGTATTCTTTTCACTAGCATTCAGCTGAGGAAGGCTGACAAGCGACTCAGAAAACTTCGGGAATTGCTGAATAATCTTGCCGTAAGCAGACCTTGCCGAAACTGCACTGGCATGAACTCTATTAGAAACAAATGGTACTAATAGCACCTCCATCTCGCATATGAGCCTGATAAACAGCTGCATATCTTCCATATTGGTCAGGTCTGCATTGTAGCCTTGTAACCTTACAAACTCTGAGCGATACAGCATATAGCAGTTGTTACTGATACGAGAAGGAGCCTCCAAATAGCTGGCTACTCCATAAGGCGCGCCGCAGATTGTTTGAAACTGAGTTAGAGCTTCCTCTGGAGTTTTACCTGGTCTTTGTGTTGCAGTAAAAACCACGCCTTGGAAACCCGCTTTAAAAGGCTCCATACGTGCCTTGAGTGATCCGGGCGTCAACTCATCATCTGAGTCTAAGCAGCATATCAGCTCTCCATCAGCCTCCTGAGCACCGCGATTTCTTGAAAATGATTTTTCCTTGTTAGGAGAGTTTTTAAGATAAAGAACTTGATCTTTATAAAGCTGATTGATGCTAGCTTCTGTTTCATCTGTAGAACCATCATCGACAACGACGCACTGCAACTGATCACCTGGTTCTAGTTCCTGAGCAAGCACCGAATCGATAGCATCTTTAACTTTTGGCCAGCGGTTATAGCTTGGAATAACAACAGAAACTTTCATTGGCTCTCCTGCGTGCTCAGTAATAATTCAAGCACGGTTGAAGGTTCTAGTGCATCGAGACAACTAACGCTACGTTGGCATTCCCCTTTGCTACATTCTGGCAAACAGGGTTCAGCTGATCGCAAAACATGACCGTTGGGTGAAAGCGGTGCCCACAACACAGCATCGGTAGGCCCAAACAAACTGATTACAGTAGCCGGGGTTGTTGCTAATAAGTGCGCCGGGCCCGAGTCATTGCCGATAAAGCCTTTGGCAATAAACCCTAGATGTATGGTTTCAATTAGGTTGAACTGCATGAACCCGTTTAATGGGCTTATTCTGTTGTTTGCCACTATTTGATCAACCTGGTCTTTGTCAGCACCACTGCCTATAAGCAGAATCTGGTAGCCCTGTTGCTCTAGTTTCTCAATGAGAGAGCACCAATATTTAATCGGCCAGAGCTTATACTCCTTACCTGCTCCAGGATGAATAACTAGCAAAGTTTTACCGCTATCACGTCCTAACTGAACGAGCTTTGCAGCAATGTTATTCAGGATTGCTTCGTTGGCAACTGCCTGGACAGGCTCCACTTCAACCGGGCCAATCAAAGGCAGAAATGGCATTCGGTAATAGTCCACTTGATGAACAGGCTTCAGTGACGTGTTATCCGCCTGCCAGTCGAACTGATCTTTAAGTTTCGGCCGGCAGTAGTAAGCAGATATGTAGTTTGCACCGCTGAACTGGGCAAGCTTGAGTGATTCCGAATGGCCATAAAGGTCCACAGCCACATCACTTTTTTGAGCACGAAAAGACTTCCATAACCGAAAAAGTAGTTTCAGCTTAGTACCAAGGGATGGAGATTTCCCCCTTAGGGCAAAGGGAATAAATTCTACTTCTGGCAAAAAATATTCGGCTAGGCCGAGCAGTTTGGAGTCGACAATACAACGCAATGACTGGTTCGGTTTGAGTTGCCTGCTAACCGCTTGTATCGCATACAAGCTGACCATTAGATTCCCGATATGTCGATCGGTCATAACGACCAACAACCGTTCAAAGTCCTGGTTTTCTACAAGGGGAAAATTTGAGCCTGGTTCGATGAAAGATTGAGATTCACCTTCAGCATTCAGTGAAGGTTTCCATTGCCTCGAGTTATCCAGTTTTTCATAACCCGTTTTATCCACATCACCCATTACCAAGCCTCTTTACACGGCATCTGATCGCCTGAGCGGAGTATCCGCGATACTCTGAGTGCTTTCAAGGTTTTTGCCCTCTTTTACAAAACCGGCGCACACTAGAGAGTTTTTTCATAAACCAAGCCCAACGGACTTCAGATAATAAAACGAAGATGTTGCGAGTGTGGGAAGCTCCATCTGCATACTAGTAAACCAGGATGCAGACGATCTAAATAGCAATCAAAAGGCCAATCTAAGCCGCAATTGCCGTATAAACGAGGGAATGGACTTGAAAACAAAGTTTGTTCATCTTTGCGTCAATTAGTCTAGCTTGGCCCATGTCCCCCATTGAAATCCGCTGACAGAAAAATCAATCAATACTTATACGGTCGAAGGCCTTCTTAAATCCCTGTTTGATTTCTTCTTTCAGAGACTCGATATCCAGAGCCGCAGGCTGCCAATCTATCTCCTTTGAAAGCGACTGATTTTTCAACTTGGCCAACACACCTTTCTTATGCACGTAGTTGATACCAATCAGGTCATCAATAATTTTGACTCGATAATCATTCTGCTTATTCGCGTCATAGAGAAATACCACTGGAATCCCCATTGCAATACAGGGCATCGCACAGTGAATCTTTGAGGTAATCACCAACCTCGCCTGCTCTCTATACTGCTTCAACAACTCATCCGCCAAAGTTAACTTGATAGCGGTATCTGTTATTGGAAGTCGCACCTTCGCCTGATCAACACGAATAGCCTCTTTTCGCAACGACTCAGGTATCACGTGTCGCATCGCATCGTTTACACCTGAAATGAACACTTTGCCATTTTCAGGTTCTTTTTCACGACGGGGTAAAGTTAACGTAATGCAGCGGCTGTAATAGGTTTCTATCCCATGCTTCGATAGTGCTTTCTGGGTTCCTAAATCCCTACAACCAATTGGCTGCCAACGCTTCAGATATTCGATTCCCTCTGGAGAACAAACAATCTTTTCCGACTGAGGCGTCATGTGAAATGCATAAAACACTGGCCGCACAGACTCTGACGGTGGCCAATGATTAGAATTCATAAAGAATCCATTCATCGGAACGATACATTCTTCCTCTACCTCATCCAGTGCCTCACGAGATACGTATCCATCAACCGTCGGCAATAACCTACTTACCGCTAAAGTCTGTATATCGTCTCCCAGATTAAACGAGCGAGAAAAAAGTTCCCCTGTATATTCCAATGCAAATATCTGTTTCATATGTTGACCAATTAAGTAATTCTCGACAGAAATCTCCGTCATTTTTCTTTAGGGAACCTACGAATAAGCCCTCAGCATGAGACAATACACGCTTTAATGCTCTGAGGGCTACCCATGGCTCAGCAACTATTAGTCGCTGATAGCGAATTTAGCCACCCAGGATAAATACAACGCGGATCATATTTCCCGTAACAATCCCAAGTTAAGCTGATCCAATTTCGAATTTAGCGTTTATAATGACGGGCAGAATAAACGGGCATCCTGATTACACCTCACTATTTGTCACTGTGCCCCAAACAAAGGAATTAGCATGAAAGTTACCGTATTTGGTATTGGTTACGTTGGCTTGGTTCAGGCAGCGGTGCTCGCTGATGTAGGTCACGATGTAGTATGTGTCGATGTCGACCAGGAGAAAGTCGACAACCTGAAAAAAGGTATTATTCCTATCTACGAACCGGGGCTAACGCCTTTGGTTGAAACGAACTATCAACAAAATCGATTGACTTTCACAACCGATGCCAAAGAAGGTGTTGACCACGGCGAGATACAATTTATTGCTGTAGGTACCCCGCCGGATGAAGATGGCTCTGCCGACCTTCAATACGTACTGGCAGTGGCAGAAACTATCGCCAGCCATATGCAAAGCGATAAAATCATCATCGATAAGTCTACTGTGCCTGTAGGTACCGGAGATAAGGTATCAGCTAAGGTCGCGTCAGTTCTTGAAAGCAGAAAGGTCGATCTAAACTACCATATTGTTTCAAATCCAGAGTTCCTAAAAGAGGGAGCAGCCGTAGACGACTGTATGCGCCCTGACCGAATCATCATCGGCACAGACAGCGACCACGTCCAGCAGCAGATGCGTGAACTCTATGCTCCTTTCAACCGCAACCATGATCGTATGATCTTTATGGATATACGTAGTGCAGAGCTGACCAAATACGCCGCAAACTGCATGCTGGCGACAAAAATCAGCTTCATGAACGAGATGTCTAACCTTGCGGAACGTTTAGGAGCTGACATTGAGAACGTGCGTAAAGGCATAGGTTCCGACGAGCGTATTGGCTATCACTTTATCTATCCAGGTTGTGGTTACGGGGGTTCCTGTTTCCCTAAAGATGTTCAGGCTCTGGTACGTACCGCTGACGGCATCGAATACGAAGCCCAGCTGCTAAAATCTGTAGAAGCGGTTAACTACAAACAGAAAGAAGTCCTGTTCAATCGAGTTAATAATTACTTTAGTGGAGGACTCGCAGGTAAAACCATCGCCCTGTGGGGTCTGTCATTTAAACCTAATACTGACGATATGCGTGAGGCATCCAGCCGCGTACTCATGGAAAGTTTATGGGCTAAAGGAGCAAAGGTACGCGCTTATGACCCAGAGGCAATGGAAGAAACTCAGCGTATCTACGGCAACCGTGCAGATCTGGAATTGGTAGGAACGAAAGAAGCCGCTCTGCAAGGCGCTGATATTTTGGTTATCTGCACCGAGTGGAAAGCCTTTCGTGCACCTGACTTTGCCGTGATCAAAGATAGCTTGGCCAACCCCGTTATCATTGATGGCCGCAACATGTACGAACCAAATATGGTTGAACGTGAAGGCTTGGAATATTTTGGCATTGGTCGTGGTCGTAGCATCCAGGCGTAAGCCAAACAACAATCCATTTGGGAGCGGGAATAGTATATGAAGTTTCTTGTGACCGGCGCCGCTGGTTTTATCGGTTATTACGTTTGCCAACGCTTGTGCGATGCCGGCCATGAGGTTATTGGATTAGATAATCTGAACGACTATTACGACGTCAACCTTAAACACGCTCGTCTTAAACAGCTACAAGCATTGGAAAGCTTTCGCTTTGCTGAGATGGATTTGGCTGATCGTGAAGGTATGGCGAAGCTTTTCAAGGATGAAAGCTTTAATCGCGTCATCCATTTGGCCGCTCAGGCTGGGGTTCGCTATTCGCTAGAAAACCCGTTCGCTTACGTCGATTCCAACCTTGTAGGTATGATGACAATTTTGGAAGGCTGCCGTCAGAATCAGGTGGAGCATTTGGTTTATGCTTCATCATCTTCGGTCTACGGCATGAATACCAAAATGCCGTTTGCCACTTCAGATGCCGTTGATCACCCTGTATCACTGTATGCAGCAACGAAAAAATCTAATGAGTTGATGGCACATTCCTATTCTCATCTCTACAACATCCCCACCACGGGTCTTAGGTTCTTCACCGTTTATGGTCCTTGGGGCCGTCCGGACATGGCGCCATACCTATTCACCAAGTCGATACTGGATGACAAACCCATCAAGGTCTTTAACCACGGCAAAATGAAACGGGATTTCACCTTTGTTGAGGACATTGTTGAAGGCGTAATACGCATTCAAGATGTTGTACCTTCAAGAGATGACAGTCGTCTTATGGATTCACCGGCCAGCAGTAAAGCCCCGTATCGCATCTACAACATCGGCAATAATGAACCGATTGAACTGATGAGCTTTATCCAGGCGATAGAAAACGCAGCGGGCAAAGAAGCGATCAAAGAGTACCTGCCGATGCAACCTGGTGATGTCCCTGCGACTTATGCTGACGTAAGTGATCTACAGCAGGCAGTAGGCTTTAAACCTTCTACTAGTATTCAGGATGGTATGGACCAGTTCGTTGATTGGTTCAAAGAGTTCTATCGCTACTAACACTGCCCCTAGCTCAAAGCAAAGATGATTTGACCTAGGGTCAGCATCAAATTACATTTTAAATACACTCCCAAACACGCCCAGCTGGTAAATAAACATGAACCAAAGTATTGCTAAGCGCGTAAATAAATTCCTTTTGATTTTTGTCGGCCTACTAACCATTCAGGCTGCGGTTCTCTATTACCAGGCGTTCGAAGTTTCAGAAAAATCCCATCAATTAAAGGATAAAGAGCTACCCTTACTGATCGAAGCCAAAGAACTTGAGATGTCAGTGGTTCAGGTTCAGCAATGGCTAACTGATATAAGCGCGACACGCGGTAGGGATGGCCTTAATGATGGTTTTGATGTAGCTGCAGAACATGCTGCTAAATTCCACCAGCATATTAAAACCATGAGCCAACTGGACCCCGAACACAGCCAAGAGTACCAGGCCCTGCTTCCTATCTTTGAAAGTTACTACCAAATTGGTGGCATTATGGCGCGGGCCTATGTGGATGAAGGCCCTGCAGGCGGAAACCAGTTTATGGGGAATTTCGATGATGCTGCCAGCAGCATTAACGAGAAAGTCGCAAAGATCGTAGAACGTGTCGTAGCTGAATCAAACGCTGCGTTGAAAAGTGAGCTCGACAGTTCACTACGTATGGAAATCATCATCATTGTTGTCTTCGCCATCTTTTGTTTCTTTATTACCTTTGTCACACGTTTCACAAAAACAGGGTTGGTTAAGCCACTCAATAACCTACGGGATACGGTAAAAGATCTGGCCACAAGGGATGGTTCTGATATCCAACCCGTCGAGGGGATCCGCTCACAGGATGAGATTGGCCAGACATACACCGCATTGAATGAACTGATTGCAAAACTGCAGGCGAAAGCGGCTGAAGAGGCAGCAATTGCTGCAGAAAACGGGCGTATCAAGAAAGCCCTGGATGTGTGCCACGCAAATGTGATGGTTGCAGATAATGACCTGAATATTATCTACCATAACGATGCGTTGCTAGAGATGATGGATACAGCGCAGGATGCTATCCGTAGCGAACTGCCAAACTTCAATGCAGCCCAACTTATTGGCAGTAACATTGATCAGTTCCACCAGACCCCATCTAAACAACGCGGTATGCTGGGCAACCTGACCAAACCTTTCGACACCCAGATCAATGTGGGTGGCCGCATCATGAATTTGATGATCACACCGGTAATGGATGGAAGCACCCGAATAGGCTTTGTCGTTGAGTGGGAAGATGTCACTCAGGAACGGAACATTGAGGATCAGATCCAGACGCTGGTATCAGCTGCAGCACATGGTGATCTTTCCAACCGTATAGACCTATCTGATAAAAGTGGTTTCTTCGCCCGACTAGCTTCAGAGCTAAATGACCTGATGCAGGTAACAGATACCGCCCTGAATAATATGGTGAGAATGCTGAGCAGCATGTCTCAAGGGGACCTGACCCATCGTCTGGACTCTGATTATCAGGGTGTATTCGGCCAAATGACCAGCGATGCCAATAACATGGTCGAAAAGCTGACTGAGGTGGTCACAGAACTCAACCGCTCTTCCGAAAACGTGGCTACCAGCTCCAGCGAACTAGCGAGTGCCAACCAATCCCTGCAAGCACGCACCGAAAGTCAGGCTAGCAGCCTGGATCAAACAGCTTCCAGTATGGAAGAGATCACAGCAACAGTTCAGAAAACAGCTGAAAACGCTAATCATGTTGCTCGTGTAATCAATGAAGCTGCGGTTACCGCTCAAGAAGGAGAGCAATCAGTAGCTAAAGTGGTTGAAGCAATGGATTCGATTCAAGAAGCCAGCGAGAAGATCAATAAGATCATCGTAGTGATCGACGAAATAGCCTTCCAGACCAACCTACTGGCGCTTAACGCCGCCGTAGAAGCCGCTCGCGCCGGTGAAACAGGTAAGAGCTTTGCAGTTGTTGCCAGTGAAGTACGTAATCTAGCGCAACGCTCAGCCTCAGCTGCCGGGGACATTAAGAACCTAATCGGTGATAGTGTACAGCGCGTTAATGTTGGTGTTGAACGGGTGCAACACTCTGGTGAAGTTCTCAGTGAACTGATCGAAAGTATGAGCAACGTGAAAGCGATGGTTGAAGGTGTATCTACAGCCACAAAAGAACAGACCGCAGGTGTTCTGGAAGTAAATACCACCGTCACGGATCTCGATAACTCTACCCAGCAGAACGCTGCACTAGTGGAGGAGCTATCTGCCACAGCATCCGATCTTGCCCAGCAGGCGGGTGAAGTTAAACGTTCACTCTCCTTCTTCAAGATCTGAATTCAGCTCTAGGATAATAAAGAGAGAATTACAGAAGGGGTATGTTATCCACATGCCCCTTTTTAGAACTATTGAACTTTTCCGCTTTATATCCAGACTAAGAGAGCACTATTATTAGCTTTATCGATCTGGAACTTACAGCGGCCCCGATGAAAAAACTTCCTCTACTACTCATTATCTGCATTGCTGTCGCGTCTTTTTTTATCTTTGATCTCAGCCAGTATTTCAGTCTCGAGTTTATTAAAAGTAATCAAGCTGAGTTTGAGCATTACTACGCAGAAAACCCATTCCAGACTCTGCTAGTTTTCTTTGCCATTTACGTTCTGGTAACAGGTCTTTCGCTTCCGGGCGCAACCATTATGACACTGATTGGCGGTGCTCTTTTTGGTCTGGGCACAGGGCTTTTGATCATATCCTTTGCCAGTACCATAGGCGCGACACTGGCGTTTCTGTTCTCCCGCTTTCTCTTGCGTGACACAATACAGAACCGCTTTGGAAACCAACTAAAATCGATCAACCAGGGCATAGAAAGAGAAGGCGCCTTTTACCTGTTTACTTTGCGCCTTGTTCCTATCTTTCCGTTCTTTGTAATCAATCTGGGCATGGGCCTGACTCCGATAAAGATCTGGACCTTCTACTGGGTAAGCCAGGTTGGCATGTTTGCCGGTACTGTGGTTTACGTTAATGCAGGCACCCAACTGGGCCAGCTGGAAAGCCTGTCCGGCATTCTCTCTCCGGGTATTCTGCTCTCATTCACCCTGCTTGGCGTTTTCCCATTAATCGCCAAGAAAGTAATCGAGCTTATTAAAGCAAAGAAAGTTTATACGGATTATCCCAAGCCAGAGAAGTTTGATACCAACCTTTTAGTGATCGGCGCTGGTTCCGCTGGCCTTGTAACCTCCTATATTTCCGCAGCAGTAAAGGCCAAAGTCAGCTTGATCGAAAGGGACAAAATGGGAGGTGACTGTCTTAATACCGGATGCGTACCCTCCAAAGCGCTTATCCGCTCTGCACGCTTTATTGCAGAAAGCAGGAACAGCCAAAAGTACGGAATCCAAAAGAGCGAAATACAGTTCGATTTTGCCGAGATTATGGAACGGGTGTCCAGCGTGGTAAAACAGGTTGAGCCCCATGACTCTATCGAACGTTACACTGGTTTAGGTGTGGATTGCATCCAAGGCAGAGCAAAAATTCTCTCCCCATATACAGTTGAGGTTAACGGGGAACAGATCAGTACCCGGAATATTGTTATCGCAACCGGAGCCCGACCGAAGATACCAGCTATCAAAAACATCGAGGCTATGCAGCCCCTGACATCCGATAACCTGTGGCAGATTCGTGAGTTACCAAAACGTCTGCTGGTATTAGGTGGCGGACCTATTGGCTGTGAACTGAGTCAAAGTTTTGCCCGGTTAGGATCTCAGGTCACTATGGTTCTTCGTGGCGAGCGCCTTCTACCAAAAGAAGACCCCGAAGTAGCAACGCTGGTAAGCGAACATTTTGCGGATGAAGGAGTAAAACTCCTGACACAGCATAAGATGTTGGAATTTGCACAAAAAGGCGAAGAGAAGGTTTTGGTTTGTGAACATCAAGGTGAAGTAACAGAGATCGCCTTTGATCAGCTTCTGATAGCCACGGGTCGCAAAGCCAACATCGAAGGTTTTGGTTTAGAGGAACTCGGCATCAGCGCCAAAGAAGACGGCACTCTGGAAGTTAATGAGTACCTACAAACCAGATTCCCCAACATCTACGCCTGTGGTGATGTAGCTGGTCCCTATCAGTTCACCCATGCAGCAGCACATCAGGCATGGTATGCAGCGGTTAATGCCCTATTTGGCCGTTTCAAAAAATTTAAAGTGGATTACTCTGTTATCCCAGCAGCTACGTTTACCGATCCAGAAGTGGCTCGTGTTGGCTTTAATGAGCTTGAAGCAAAAGAGCAGAATATCCCTTATGAGGTAACCCGATTCGATCTGGAAGAGCTGGATAGAGCAATTGCCGATAGTGATAATCATGGCTTTGTGAAAGTTCTTACCGTCCCTGATAGCGACAAAATTCTTGGCGCAACTATCGTGGGGCCTCATTCAGGCGAACTGATAACCGAGTACGTATCTGCCATGAAACATGGCTTAGGCCTGAATAAAATCCTAGGCACTATTCATATCTATCCGACCCTGAGCGAAGCGAATAAGTACGCCGCCGGAGAATGGAAGCGTGCTAATGCACCACAGGGATTACTGAAATGGGTAGAGAAATTTCACCGCTGGCAGCGCGGTTTGTAGAAACTCTCCGTTATTAGAAATTTAGCTACGCGACAAATTATGGCTTCTGCTTTCGACACTAAGCGGACATGTTACCTGTGCAGGGAGGATTGGTATCAATTCTCCCACTAAACAATCTTTTCTAGGGGCAATCGCCTGACCTTAGTTTGCACAAGACAACTTTTGATAACAGCATCACTAAAGACGGAATCGCGCAAAATGTTACTGTTAGATATAAGAGTTCTAGGCTTATCGGCTCTATAGTATGGGCCTGAAATATAATCTCGTAGGATAGATACAACACAATAGGAACACCTACCAAAAGGATAGAGGAAATAAACTTGAACTCGATCATGTTTTTCCTTCTGTAGACCTCTTTTCCTGAGGTGAGAGATCTAAGTTTTTGTTCCTTATTAAGATGAAGAATGAGCTTTTCCCAACAGCTCGAAGTGATACGCAAGCCGTTCAGCTTTCTGAACCCTATGAGCGACATGGCGACAATTTGTATAGATGTCACACATAAAAAATACGCAACTGAATAATCATCAGCATCTACAGCATAGCCATATTCATTAACACCTTTAAAGAGCGGCTCATACAGGGCCACATAAAGAATTAGATAAATGGCCAGCCCGATTGAGGCGGACTCATACTCAAGAGCTTTCCATTCTCTATTGATAAGGAAGTCACTAAAGTCTTTTCCCTGCACTTATGAAACTCCTACTTGTCCTTTACAGATCAGCTACCGATACAAAGCGGACTTATTATTTTTTCAATTCTTTCCAAATAAAGAAAGAGAACATTCCCGAACTTAACTTCTTCAATTCAGGATCAGGCCTGACCAAAAGGTAAATACCAGATGCCATCAGGGAGAAAAGAGCTGAGAGAATCATGATAAAGGCAGGTGCTGTCACACAGAACTTCAGGAAAAAATTTATAAACCCATTTGTAACTAGTGGATCGATAAATGACAGTATCTTTGGCGCTGCAAAAAACCAAGGAAAGCCTACAGCGAGAAAAATCACAAACTTAAACTTACTCATTACATGAATCCTTTCATGTTTGGGAACTAAGGAAGATAACACCGAGCTAATGTTATGTCCGCTTCTGGCACAAAGCTGACTTCTTAATAAATCAGAAATATCGCTTCCGCAGTAGCTCTATAAATTCAGGCCACGCCTGTTTTATCCACAGCTGTTGATAAAGCAGGGTTAAAGACCACCAACCACGTTTTTTATATTTACGCGCGCTGGTTTGAAGAGATTCAAAACAACAGAGTAAACCTATTCCCTGCTGACGCGCATACCATACGAAAAGATGGTCCTCACCATAAGCGACCCGTTCCGGATAGCCACCAATTCTTTCGAACTGTTCTTTGCTGATAGCAAAGCCCTGATCACCAAACGGCACACCTACAAGCAACGAGCGCAGATTTGCGCCTAAAGCATTTAAGCCCATATCAACAGGGCCATCTGGGAGAAACTCCAACAAGCAGTAGTGCAAGCGATCTGGCTTATCCTGCAGATTTGAAATCAGCCTATCCAGTAGCTGCGGTTGAAAGCGGCTATCCAGATGCAGAAACCAGAGGAATTTCCCCTCGGCCACTTTAGCCCCGGCATTCATCTGTTGTGCTCGACCCGGCTCGGCATACAGCCATCTGGATCGATAAAGTGGAAATTGCTCAGAAAGGTTTTCCTGTAACACCTGTTGCTGCGGGTCACAGCCAACAAAGATCAACTCGGAAGCCTTCGGTAGGAAATGCAGGTCATCGATCAGCCCCGGCGGGACCTCCTTTTCATCAGGGCCCACCGGGATAATCACAGAGAGGAGCAGTTCAGGCACTCAGTAGATCCAACAGTGCTTGCTGTTCAGAGTTAAGGACATCACGTGGGGTTAATACAGCAGAAGAAAGACTCGTTCTACAACCACAATCATACTCAGTTGCCGGGCTATTAATGTAGGCAGTTAAAACCTGTTTTGCTTTTTCCAGGCTCGCCCCATAGCGAGCGATAACCTGCTCCACACTGACGTGTTGTGCTGGATCGTCTAACCAGCAATCATAATCTGTCGCTATCGCTATAGTGCAGTAACAAATCTGTGCTTCACGAGCGAGAAACACTTCCGGTACGTTAGTCATGCCTACCAGATCACATCCAGCAGCCCCTCGTAGAAAGAAGCTTTCTGCACGTGTCCCAAGGCGAGGGCCATCAACACAACCGTAGGTTTTATTCCTATGCAGTGAGATGCCTACACTCTGGCCTGCTTTTTCAAGATCATCTGCCAAACCCTTACAAGTAGGTTCCGCAGTAGATACATGCGCCGCTAGGCCATTACCAAAGAAGGTTTTCTCGCGGTTGCCTTTTACAAAATCAAAATACTGATCGGGAAGAGAAAGATCTCCCGGAGCAATCTCTTCCTGCAGGCTACCCACAGCAGATAGCCCTATCACCTGTGTAACACCTAACTTTTTCAAAGCCCAGATATTGGCACGGTAGTTAACTTCAGAAGGCAGCAACTCATGGCAACGGCCATGCCGGGGTAGGAAGAACAGATCCCGCTCCCCCATTCTGCCCTGAATGATCGGAGCTGAAGGTTTGCCAAAGGGCGTGTCGAGATCATGCTCACCGGTAACATCCAACCCTTCCAACTGATAGATGCCCGTACCACCAATAATTCCTAACATCGTTTCTCCTTAACCTTCTATGCCTGCTATTACAAACTTTTATTCACTGCATGATGCACCGTAAGCAAAACAGCTATAACAACGGTGATGTTTCATACTAATACGTTCCGATAAGCTTTCTCTGAGATTAGCCCCCAGATCATACTCTTCATCATCGTCCACCAATGTGCAGGCATAAACTCGCATCTGCCCGTTTTTCTTAACCACCATTTTGCTGAAAGCACACATAAAATCCTTACGGCTCTCTTCCGTCTGGTAGGTAGTCATACAGGTGGTTGTTACCTGAGGAACTAGAGGCAAACTGCCGGGTGTAGCAAAGTCAGGAAAAGCCACGATGTTCAGGTCAACAGGCAAACCATACTCAGCAAACAATGACTGGTAGGCAGTTTCAATCTCTACCTTGTCTTCATCTTTGTCCATATGTCGAGCTACAGACACATGGAAACCCGCATCATGCAGTTTTTTAAGTCCCTGCATCGCTTTAACAAAGTTGCCCTCACCTCGACCAGCATCATGCTCTTCAGCCGTTGGCTTGTCGATGCTAACCCGGAAACTGACCGGGTATTGAGCATCAGTTAAAGAAGCAACCTCGTCCATCCGTTGTTGGATGGCTTCCGTTCCATTGGTCAGCACCAGACAGGGTTTTCTTTCAGCGGCATAAGCAAGAATCTTAACCAGTTGCTTCGCCAGAAAAGGCTCCCCGCCGGTAAAGGAAAACTGCTCAACACCTAGGCCAATTGCTTCATCGATATAGGGCTTAACATCATCAAACTTAACCAGCTCTAGGCGTTTATCTCCTGGTCCTGATCCCTCAAGACAGAAAGGACATTGAAGATTACAGGCGGTTCCGGTGTGGAACCACAACTCACGTAGTGTGAACGGGTCGATGTAACCGCGATCTTCACCTTCCGGGGTTTTAAACCAGTTTTCCGTATGGATTCGTTGCATTAGCTAAATCCTGTGCTTAACAACAGCCGCCGCTACTATCGGATTTTTTAGCAGGGTCTTTATCGAACGGCAACGAAGTACCGCAACCATCAAAAATTCCGAAGTGTTTATCCCAGTTACCGATAAACTCAAAGTGCTCACTAAAGCGACTCTCGTTCAACATGCGATAGGTATTGCCACATACTGGGAACACCTTTCCGGTTGGGATCAGATGGTGTTTATCCAGCAGAAAGTCCTGTGGATTATGTTCAACACTTCCCTTGTAAATCACGGCCTGACCATAGTCCTCACAGAACAACTCCAGACCTTCGATTTTGAACAAACGATAAGTAGCAGAGTAGAAGCCGATATGGCCTACTTTGGTTTCGATACAAGGGTTATCAATTGTGATCGGGCGATCTTCAACCAGGCGAGGGTCGCTGAAGCCCACTTTGCGGGCAAGATTATGGAAGTCATTCCAGTACAATGCACCACTGAGGCATTCGCCATACAATACCGGATCGTCTACTAGTGTCTGAGGAATACGACGATCAGAATAGACGTCGGAGAAGTACATCTCACCACCCGGCTTCAACAGGCTATAAGCTTCACGCAATACCGCTTCTTTATCTGGAGACAGGTTGATTACGCAGTTAGAAATGATGATATCAAAACTGTTCTCTTCCAGCTCAAGCTCATCCAGCTTCTCGATGTATCCTTTGCGAAACTCTACATTACCGTAACCAAATTTTTCAGCGTGGAAACCCAGATGGCGATTTGCGACTTCCAGCTGTTCATCGGTCATATCCACACCAACGACCGAACCTTCTTCACCAACAAACTGCGAAAGAACATAACAGTCACGACCAGAGCCACTACCCAGGTCCAGGATGCGGCAACCTTGCAGCTGCTGGGGACTAACAAGACCACAGCCGTAATAACGCATCAACACTTCATCATGAATATTCGCTAACGCTTTCTTCAAATACCCTGGCATATCCGCATCAGTACAGCAGGCATTTGTCTGAAGATCATCCGATCCTTCCAGTACCTTGCCGTAATACTCCTGCACCTGTTCATGCATAACTGTTTTCCTTCTCAAAAATCGATTCGATCAGCTGCAACAGAACCTGTCGCGCTGGTCTTGGATCATCTTTCAAATCAATCATAAGCTTCTTAAGATCTGGCTCATGATCAATATCATAACTGGGTTGGATGTAGCTGACGCTAAGGTTTTCACCCGTACAGCACTGATAAAGTGCTGCGTTTAGTTTTTCGGTACTCCATGGCAGGTCTTGCATCTCGGGCCAACCACGCTTCGAAGCCATAATAGTAACGCCGCCATCACTCGCTGCGCTGAAAACAATATCAGAACGCTCAAGCGCTGAAATAGCCGCTTCATAATACGCGCTCGAAAGGATCGGAGCATCACTACCGATAATAACAATGTTCTTGTGGCCCGCCTCTCGTAGCTGTTGATCTACTACCCTGATGCGCTCCCCAAGATTACCTTCCGGTTGCGCTATCACCTGCGCCTCTGGGGACATTGAACGAGCCCAATTTACATCTCTTTCAGTAGAAGGGGACAATACAACATTACCAGACCAGCTTTTCGCATCCTCAAGAGCGCAGCCTAACAAGGCACGTGCAATCTGCAAGGCTGTCTCAGCACCCATTGTTGCAGCAAGACGTTGCTTCCCGTGATGAAGTTTGGGCTGTTTGCAGAAAATCAGTAGTGTGGCAGACAAAGGACTCACATGTTTGTTAAAAGATTGATGGCAGATAGACCCAAGAATAACCTGTGAGTTCCTGAAGATAATAGAGTTTTCCTATGACACTTTTACAGAAAGACTTTTCGCTCAGGGCTTCTGCAACTATGTCAGCTGTGATACAAACAGATCTCTAATTACTCCAATCAGTTTCCGGCAGCTATGAACAACGTTATTGATCTACTGAAATCCCATCGCTCAATCCGTAAATTCACCGATCAGCCTGTTACCCAAGAACAGGTCAACCTGTTTGTAGAAGCAGGGCAAGCAGCAGCGACTTCCAGCTTCATTCAAGCGTGCTCCATTGTTCAGGTAAACGACGCAGAGAAACGTTCCTCTTTAGCAGAGTGGGCTGGTAATCAGGCTTACGTTAAAGAAGCGCCGGTATTTCTGGTGTTCTGTGCAGATATGAACCGACATAAACTTGCCTGTGATATGCATGATGCCGAGATGCTGTCCGGTTTTACCGAGCAGTTTATTACGGCGACTGTGGATTGCGCGCTGTTTGCCCAGAATGTGGCTATCGCGGCTGAATCTGAGGGCCTGGGGATTGTTTATATCGGCGGCATCCGCAATAAAACTGATCTGGTTTCTGATGCGTTGGAACTGCCCGAACTGACCTACCCGGTATTTGGTATGTGCCTTGGTTACCCTGACCAGGACCCGGAAGTAAAACCTCGACTACCGGTTTCTGTTGTACTCAAGCAGGATAGTTATAATGCTGATCAGGATGCTGAAACTATCGCTGAATACGATAAAGCTGTACGAGAATATTACCGTACCCGTACCGGCGGTCAGAAAGATATGAGCTGGAGCGAACAGATCTCAGGAATGCTACAGAAAGAAGCACGTCCACACATGTTATCTTTCCTGCAATCACGTGGTTTTTTGCAGAAGTAACAGCAGCTATAATCTTGTAAGCGATTCTTGTAAGCGGTATCAGCAAGCGAAGTATTAGGAGTAAAGAATGACCGATATTATGGATACAGGTGAATCACTGGACCTGTTACTGGCCCGCCAACCTGTGTTCAATAAAAGCCAGGATGTTGTTGCTTATCTGCTTCTTTATAGAGGCAATGATGATAAAGCACCAAAAACACTCAATGATCATCTGGCCACATCCTCAGTTATTCTCAACACTTACGCCAGTATCTGTGAAGAGGGCGAAGTCCGCTCTCTGCCCTGCTATATAAAACTGACAGATAAAACGCTGATGGCAGAAGACTTCCCTGAGCTGCCAAAAGAGCACTTCATTCTAGAGATTTTGGGGCACTCTAAGATCACCCCCGAATTTGTAGAGCGAGTCAGAGCTTTAGGCCAGCAAGGCTATCGTCTAGCGCTTTCCGATTACAAACCAGACCCAAAATTCGAACCACTACTCAATCTGATTCATATTCTGAAACTGGATGTGCAAACACTAGGGCTGGATAATCTGCCTGATCTTGTCCGAGACCTGCGCCCGTATCATCTCGAACTGCTTGCAGATAAGGTAGAGAATCAAGAAGAGCTGCGTAAATGCCATGAACTTGGATTCTCCCTGTTCCAGGGTTACTTCCTGAGCAAGCCAGAACAGGTCAAAGGTAAAAAGCTGGGAAGCAGCAAAGTGCTTCTTCTCCAGATGATGGTCGAACTACAGAGTCCTCAAGCTACTGCTCAATCCGTAGAACAGCTGGTGATCAACGATCCGCTTCTGACATACCGTATTTTGCGGGTAGTGAACTCTGCTGCATTTAATTTTCAGCGCGAGATAGAATCGCTATCCCATGCCATCAGCCTGCTAGGCTTCGATCAGATTCGTAAATGGGTCAGCCTATTCCTTGTTACAGATACTCAGGATAAACCCGAAGAGCTGACTCGTTGCATGCTGGTCCGTGGCCGTATGTGTGAAGTTCTGGCAGAAATGCTGGGTCGCGATCAACCGATCAATAATTTCATCACTGGCCTATTCTCAAAACTCGACGTACTACTGGACATGGAAATGCCCGACCTGCTGGAACAGGTTCCGCTGCAAGCAGATGTCAAAGCAGCTCTATTAAATCATGAAGGTCAATTGGGCCAGATTCTGGAGCAGGTATGCCAGTACGAAGAGGGTAATTTTGATCATATCGGATTACTGTTGGATGAAAACTATTATGAGATGGCCTATCGCCACAGCCTTAGTTGGGCCCAACAGGTTATGCAGTCACTGAGTGACAATAAGTAACCTTGCCGATTCTAGAGAATATTGAACTAACTCTGCTGCTGATATTATCAGCAGCAGGCACCTCTTTTATAACAGCAGCGATGGGCATTGGGGGTGGCGTATTGCTACTCGCCATTCTTGCTTCTGTTCTACCACCCGCCGCACTGATACCTGTTCACGGCTTGGTTCAACTTGGTTCGAATGGAAACCGCGCCTTTATGACTCGCCAGCATATCGACTGGTGTATGGTAAAAAGCTTCACCGCAGGCGCTCTGATCGGAGCATTTATTGCCTCTTTTGTAGTGATTCAACTCCCGCTCTTCCTAATACAACTCTGCGTCGCTTTATTTATCCTCTACCTGGTTTGGGGACCAAAACCGAAGAAACACCAGATGAGTGAAAAGGGGCAGGTGGCAGCGGGTGCCGGAACCACTTTCATATCTATGTTTGTTGGTGCAACAGGGCCATTAGTGGCGGGTTTTGTCCATCGCCAAAGCTACGATAAACACAGCACAACAGCGACTTTTGCAGCTTGTATGAGCTTTCAGCATCTACTGAAAATGCTCGTCTTTTCTCTAGTTGGCTTTGCATTCTGGCAGTGGCTGCCATTAGTGCTGCTTATTATTTTGGGAGGAATGGCCGGCACTTGGTTAGGACTGAAGATGCTGAACAAAATACCGGCTGGGCACTTTAAACTTATCTTTAAAACAGTGATAACTTTGCTAGCAGTTCGACTACTGTGGCAAGCCTCACAATCCTTATTCTGACGATTGAAAAAGTTCTAACAATTCAAAAAACATAAAAAAGGCAGCCGAAGCTGCCTTTTTTATATCTAAAACATCTACATGTATTTAGAACAATTTTTCCAGCTTAGACAGATCACGAACCGCACCTTTGTCAGCTGATGTTGCCAACATGCCAAATGCTTTAAGCGCGGCAGATACCTTACGCGGACGAGCTTCAACTGGTTTCCAGCCAAGCTTATCCTGCTCTGCACGACGTTCTGCCAGCTCTTCATCGGAAAGCAGCACATCGATTGTACGGTTAGGGATATCGATACGGATAATATCGCCGTTGCGAACCAGACCGATTGCACCACCCGCTGCCGCTTCTGGAGAAACGTGACCGATAGATAGACCAGAAGTACCACCAGAGAAACGACCATCTGTCAGCAAGGCACAGGCTTTACCCAGACCTTTAGACTTGATGTAAGACGTTGGGTACAGCATCTCCTGCATGCCCGGACCACCTTTAGGACCTTCATAACGTACGATAACAACTTCGCCCGCTACTACTTTGTCATCAAGGATATTCTGAACCGCTTCATCTTGAGATTCAGTGATGTGCGCAGGGCCTTCGAAGACAAGGATAGACTCATCTACACCGGCAGATTTAACCACACAGCCGTCCAGCGCAATGTTACCTTTCAATACAGCAAGACCGCCTTCCAAAGAGAATGCATTTTCTAGTGAACGGATACAGCCGTTTTCACGGTCGCCATCCAGCGTTGGCCAGCGTGTAGATTGGCTAAATGCTGTCTGAGTTGGGATACCCGCAGGACCCGCGCGATAAAACTCCATTACCTCTGGAGTAGGGTTACGCATGATATCCCACTGATCCAACGCATCCTTCATGGTCGGGGCGTGAACCGTTGGCACATCAGTATGCAGTTTACCGGCACGATCAAGCTCGCCCAAAATACCCATAATGCCACCAGCACGGTGAACATCTTCAATGTGGTAATCAGGTGTGTTCGGAGCAACTTTACATAGCTGCGGTACTACACGGGATAGGCGATCAATATCATCCATTGTGAAATCGATCTCTGCTTCCTGTGCAATCGCCAACAAGTGCAGGATAGTATTCGTTGATCCGCCCATAGCGATATCAAGCGTGATGCAGTTTTCAAACGCTTTAAAACCTACAGAACGTGGCAGAACAGATTCATCATCCTGCTCGTAGTAACGCTTCGCCAAATCTACAATCGTACGACCCGCTTCCAGGAACAAGTTTTCACGATCAGAGTGAGTTGCGACTACTGTACCGTTACCAGGAAGTGCAAGCCCCAGGGCTTCTGCCAAGCAGTTCATAGAGTTCGCTGTGAACATACCAGAACAAGAACCACAAGTAGGACACGCAGAACGCTCAACTGCATCTACTTCTTCATCAGATGCATTTGGATCCGCAGCAAGCACCATTGCATCAACCAGATCCAGCTTATGCTCTTGTTGGTCTGCAAGCTTGGTTTTACCCGCTTCCATCGGACCACCGGTCACAAAGATAACGGGGATATTCAGGCGCATAGACGCCATCAGCATTCCCGGTGTGATTTTGTCACAGTTAGAGATGCACACGATGGCATCAGCACAATGTGCGTTAACCATGTATTCAACAGAGTCTGCGATAATGTCACGAGATGGCAGGGAGTAAAGCATGCCATCATGACCCATTGCGATACCGTCATCGACCGCAATAGTGTTAAATTCTTTTGCCACACCACCCGCTTTTTCAATTTCACGAGCGACCAGCTGTCCCATATCTTTCAGGTGTACGTGACCTGGAACAAACTGAGTAAAGGAGTTAGCAACAGCGATGATTGGCTTGTGGAAATCTTCATCCTTCATACCCGTTGCACGCCAAAGCGCACGGGCACCAGCCATATTACGACCCGCAGTCGATGTTTTAGAGCGATATTGCGGCATTTGATTAACCCTTGTCGTTAAATTCTCTTAAGGAGCTACATTCGATATTTTATTAGCAGCTTCTTTAGTAAACCCAAAAGTATATCAGAACCGCCGAAAAACAGATGCAGAAGCGTGATGATTTGTTCGCAATTACATATGCCTGAAATTTAATCACCGCCCTATTGTCTACACTAAAGGTTATCCACAAACGAATTTCAGCGTAGATTCGGAGGTACGGTATGCGAATCGGTATCCCTAAAGAGATCAAGGTTCATGAGTATCGAGTAGGACTTACCCCTGCCGGGATAAAAGAACTTGCGGCCCATGGACATGAGCTGTTTGTCGAAACCAATGCAGGACTGAAAATTGGTTTCAGTAACGAAGATTATCAAGCGGCTGGAGCAACAATCTGTAACTCTGCAGAAGAGGTGTGGCAGCAGGGGCAAATGATTATCAAGGTTAAAGAGCCCCAACCTGATGAAACTAAAAAGCTGACTGAAAACCATCTCCTGTTTACCTACCTTCACTTGGCTGCAGCTGAGTCACTTACCAATGATCTACTCAACTCTGGCTCTACCGCTATCGCTTACGAAACCATTACCGATCAATATCACCGGCTTCCTTTATTGGCCCCTATGAGTGAAGTAGCTGGACGCATGTCAGTTCAGGCAGGCGCTCACTGTTTGGAAATATCTCAACAAGGTCGAGGGGTTTTACTGGGAGGGGTACCCGGAGTAAAGCCGGGCAAAGTTGTGATTTTAGGAGGAGGTGTAGTCGGAACTAACGCTGCCCAGATGGCATTAGGCTTAGGTGCTGACACCACCATATTCGATAAATCCCCTGATCGTTTACGCGAGCTAGATGCCCAATTTCATGGCCAACTGAAAACTCAGTATTCCACTTCGGACAACGTATTTTCAGCTATTACCGAAGCCGACCTGGTCATTGGTGCCGTATTAATTCCCGGTGCAGCCGCACCAAAACTGGTTTCTAGAGAAGATCTAAAAAAGATGCAGAACGGCTCTGTTATTGTCGATGTAGCCATTGATCAGGGAGGATGTTTCGAAACCAGTCGCGCAACTACCCATCAGGAGCCTACATTTATTGAAGAAGGGATAGTGCATTACTGTGTGGCCAATATGCCCGGCGCTGTTGCCAGAACCTCTACCCTGGCGCTGACCAACGCGACCTTACCTTATATTTTGCGTTTGGCTAATCACGACTGGAAAGAGGTCCTGAGGCAAGACAGCAACTTCGCAAACGGCTTAAATATCCATAATGGCAAAATATACTGTCCGGGTGTCGCAACAGCTTTCAATCGTGACGCCCTACCAATTGACCAGCTCTGAATTTGCTTCACCTCTTGCGAAGCCAGGGAGCTCATTTTAATCTGTGCTCTTTTCAGGGGGACTGATTTCAACTTACCCCCCTACATATGAAATATTCGGGTTAAATATGTCCACACTTGATAAAAAAGAGATCCGTTCCGATAAGTGGATGCAGATCTTTATTAAAACCGGTATCCCTGTCGCTATTGTCAGTGTGATCTGCCTCTGGGTAGGCTGGTTCTTCAAAATCCCCGCTCTCGGTAATATTTTTATTATCACGGCAGCTATCGCACTAGTGATAGGCATGTCCTACAACGTTCGTTTTGTCATCCTATCCGTACGCCAACTTAAAGAGAAAGAGAAAAAAAAGGACTAGATGGCCTCACAACTCTTACAAAAATACCCCGAGCTACAAAATATTGACGAGGCGGGTGCCGAGATTCTAAAACAGGCCCAGCAGATCACTGCGCCTGCTGGCAGTGTTCTGTTTCGTCAGGGGGATAGCTGCAACAATTTCATCATGGTCACATCGGGCTCGGTGAAAGTCGTTGGTCGAGGGGAATCGGGCCGTGAAATTGTGCTCTATCGTATAGAGAACAGAGGTACCTGTGTTATCACTACCTCCTGCCTTTTAGGAAAACAACACTACCCAGCTGAAGGCATCGCAGAAACAGATATACAAGCCTACCTTCTGCCGCTCTCAGCGTTTGAAGAAGCCCTGAGCAGTTCAGGGAGTCTTCGTCAGTTTATCTTCTCCTCGTACTCTTACCCTTTAGCAGAGATGATTGAGCTGGTACAAAGTGTTGCCTTTGAAAGCATTGAAAACCGACTTATCGAATATCTGGTATCCCATACTGATTCCAGTATGAAGATCGAACGCTCTCATCAGCAAATTGCCGACGAACTTGGCAGCGCTCGCGAGGTTATCTCACGCCACCTCAAACGCTTGGAACAACAGCAACTCATCCGCCTTGAACGCGGCTGTATCCATATCTGTGACCTGGATCAGCTTTGCTCTGTGACTTAATCACAGAACTCCTCAACTCTTTTCCATAAACTGAACTCATATTAAAAGTTACTAAGAGGATACTCTCATGGAAAAGAATATTGGCTCCGTAGATAAAATGATTCGAATTCTAGTTGGTCTGGTACTGATTGCATTGGTATTTGTTGGCCCGCAAACTGTTTGGGGCTGGATAGGCGTTCCAGTGATTGCTGTTGCCCTGTTTGGCTGGTGCCCACTGTACAAAGTATTGGGTGTAAGCACTTGTAAAAAATGCGGTGAGGCCGAAGCCTGATAGATACACACCCTTCATGGTGGGGTAGAACAAAACTTTATCCCACCTGATTCCCTTCCTTGTTCACCCCTGATACAGTTTCAAGCAGCTATATTTTTGAGAAAATATTGACTCTATATACTGCTGTAATGAACGCATTAATCAATTTTGTAAGCCTATTTTCCAACCGTCCTCGGAAGCGACTAGTGGTTTTACTTTGCGCACTGTTTCTACAGGCACCACTAGTCAACGCCTACGCTGAACCTAGCGAGAGCCAAATTACTCTTAAACAGGCAACGGAAACGGCATTGGAAAGCTTTGGTGGTGAAGTCCTCAAAACTGAAACAGCCGAGCAAGATGGACGCTCAGTCTACAAAATCCGTCTGGTTAAGAATGGTCGGGTAAAAGAGATATTGATCGACATTCACAACGGCAAAGTACTCAATCTCT
>NZ_JAAEQH010000043.1 GCF_024231755.1 Neptuniibacter sp. | reverse complement strand
GACACCCGCTTCATGCTGCTTGATGGCTTTGATGATTTGCTCTTCCGTGTAACGTTTCTTCATGTCGAGATCCCCATTTAGATCGTAGATTATCTGGAAATCTCATCGTCGTCATGGTGTTAAATTCGGGGGAAAGGTCAGTGCTACTTACATTAGTGATAGTGATAATGATCCCTCTGGGGGGAATATGACTAGCGCCTCAGCTCCAGATGAAATATGTGAGGACAGAAACCCAGGTGATGATGCCGTTTCTTTGCATGATTTGATGGATAGGGCAGGTGTACGTATGCCTCCAGGTCGTGCGGAAGGTAGCGAAGATCGTTATGTGTATTTGGATACCAATGGTAACCCACAAGAAATTCAGGTGTGCTTCCAATGGAATAACCCTCAGCTCGCTTCGGGTTCGGGTAACGTGATGGTGATTAAAGGTCTAACGCCAGATTTGGCGAGGGCGCTGGATCAGATGATAGATGGTAAGCCTGATGCTCGTGAAGGTGTATTTCGTCAGAGTGGAGTTGTGAATGATACCAACGGTGCCCCTGGTGTGCAGTGGGCCGCGAATAATACCCAGCTGAGAGCTGCCACTGGTAGTGCTACTGATACTTCCCGAAATAGGGATGAGGATCAGATCATCATTGTAACTGCTCATTACAAAATGGTTCAGTAAAAACGTTGCCATATAAAGGACTTTGTTAAATGAAAATCTCAAATAAAAAGCAAAAGGGTTTTACTTTAGTCGAGATGGCGATAGTGCTGGTCATTATTGGTTTGATTCTCGGGGCTGTATCCATCGGTAAAAACCTACAGCGAGACGCAGAAAATCAGAAGGTTTATCAAAAATTTGTTGCCGCATGGAAGCAGGTGTACGACCAGTACTATCAGCGTACCGGTGTGGTTTTGGGTGACAGCCAGGTGGCTCCTACTTATATGGTCAATGGCGATGAGGCTGAGCCTAATTTTGAAGACGGTGCTAAGGCTGGCTTGCCTTCAGAAGAGGCATACGACAATACGGGGCGTAGAATTTGTCATGGACAGGGTTATGCGGCTGGTGATGTAGGTGAAGGTGATCCTCAGTTGGCAGTTCAGGATCTGCATGATCTGATTGATCGTATCGGTTTGAGAATGCCTCCGGGCCGTGCTGAAGGTCAGGAAGATCGTTACTTGTATCTGGACAGCAATGGTAACCCAGCTGAAATACAGATCTGTTTCCAATGGAACCCTGATAAAACAATCAGTGGTGCTGGTAACGTGATGGTTGTGCGTGGTTTGACTCCGGATCTAGCTCGAACACTGGACCAGTTGGTTGATGGTAAGCCTGATGCATTGGAAGGACGTTTCCGCCAGCAGAATGCTGCCTTAAACAGTTCTGGTGATGTGACAAGTCAACAGCCAGGTGTTCAATGGGCTGCTAATAATACCTATGAACAGGGCACAGATAATACTGCGGGAGCTGAAACTACTGGCGATAATCAGGATGAAAACCGGATTATCCTAGTGACGGCTCACTGGATTATGGATCAGTAAGGGTCATCAATTATGTCGGCTTTTGCGAGTGGATCGCGATTCATAAAGTTGCTCCTGGTAGCTGTTGCTGCCGGAGCACTGGCTTTGAGTGCAAGCTATGCATGGCAGGCTTGGTTTTCTAAATTGCAAAGTGATAAGGATCTGGCTTTGCTTGAAAAACAGGTCCAGAGCTATGAGCGTTTAGAGGCAGTGCTAAGTTCCTATTCGTCCTACCGTCAAGGGCGAATAGAGTTAGCTGCAGATATGAAACGAAATCATATGATTGAAGATCGCTGGGAAAGCCGTCGAGTTCAAATTGATCATAAAGTGCTTGAGCGAAGCAGTGTGCAGGACTATCTGAATAGCCTTAATAAGGGGCGTGGGGTAGTTTTTGTGCCAGAAAAGTTTCAGCTTATGACTATTCATTCCAGGGATAGTCTGTTTCAGTGGCAAGCGGGTGATTCTAAGGAAATTGCGCTGACACTTGTCGGCAGATATTACATGAGGAAGTAGTGATGAAATTACCTCTGGATAGCCGGCTTGCAATTGATTTGGCTGGAAAGACCTATACGCTTGATGGCCGACAGCTGTCATTATGCGAAGATATGACCCAGATCTCTGGGCCGTTAATTGTACTATCTGATTTAAAGACCTCCCAATATAAGATTGAAACAGTATCTGCAAAGAAACGTTATGCTGCTGCAATACTGGAAAGGGAGTTACGTGAACGGGGGGATGTAGATGGTCCCTGTAAAGTTCACCTTGTCGATGCTAAAGCTACTTCAAATCAAACCGAGTGTTTGTATACCAGTGTAGAGGCAGAGGTATTTGCGGACTATTGGCAAATCTTAGATAAAAGGAGCGATCATTGCCTGATTGTTCCCTTCCTCGCTCTTTTGTTTAGGTATCTGTCAGCTAAAAAAGGCAATAGGGCGCTACTATTTCAGTATGGCCATAAAGTGGTATTACTTGGGGTTAGTGATGCTAAACCAGTTATTTGTCTCCAAGTAAACAGTACTGGAGATGAGCGGTCAGATTGGAGCCGCCCTCTGACATTTCTTGCAAATGAAATTCAAAATTCAGATGCAAAGTTTGATGAGGTTGAATGGCATTCCTGGGATCCTGAAGGGAGATTTTCTAGTCTCGAATTAGACCAGATGCTTTCTGAACAGCTGGATGTTCCTGTTGTTAAGGCGCCTGAATCTGATGTGCTGTATGAGAACGGTGAATTCAAAAGCTCTCTACCTTCGATTTTGAAAAACATTAAAGCATCTGATGCTATTGCTGATGCAAGCGGAGGGGTTTTATTTGGTGCAGAGCGTTTTGTGCCTTGGGCCGCTGCAATCGCATTGGGGGTTTCTCTTGCGTTGTTTTTCCAGGCTCAGCAATGGCAATCAGAACGTACTGAAAACCTTGAACGCTACTCAATGTTAAAGCAGCAGATCGATCACAATAGGTTCTCTTCAATGCAGCGCCAGATTGCTGAGGAGCCTGATAGCTTAGTGGCGGCACTGGGTAAACCAAATGTCGACCTGTTGAATCGGGTAGCTGCTTCAGTTGAGCGTCCTAGTTTGCCCGAGATAATTGTAAATATTAGGCAGTCAGTTCCTGATTCCTTACAGGTTTATGGTTTACGCCTCGATAGTTTCTCACCGGAGATTCAGTTCACAATCGAAGGCAATGCAGGAAAAGATCTTCAAACCGCGAATCAATCATTGGCGCTAATGTCGAGTTCTTTGCGTAAGCAAGGTTATACCGTTCGAGATAATGGTATGTTGCTCAAGGATGGAAACAATCTGTTTCAGATAGTGGTTTCATTAGAAGGAGGTCATGATGAAGTATAGCGGTGTTATATTGCTTCTCCTTTTGGTGGTCGCTGCGGCGTATAGCTATGACAAAATGAGTGAACCTCCTAGAGTGCTGGCAAACGGAACGGGGCTGGATGAAAGGAATATCCGATTAGCTATCCAGAAGGCTCAGTCTATAGCTGAACAGCAACCTCAGCTGGACAGTTTGCAGCAACGTATGTCTGTTGTACAAAAGTCCTCGAACGCGTTTGAGGTTTATACCAATCTGATTAGTCTTCCCCGAAAAGAAGTAAAAATTGTCCAGCCAGTAGCTGAGCCTATAAGGCCTAAGTTACCTACTCGATATAACTATACCCTCACAATGGTCTACATCGCTGCTGATGATAAATATGCAGTAATCAATGGTGAATTCTCTCGAGAAGGAGGGGTTTTAAGTAGTGGTGCCAAGGTCCTAAACATTTCTAAAGGCAAAGTTAAGGTTGTGAGAAGGGGCATTGTGCAAACTGTTAAGTTGAAAGGATCTTGAGTACCTCTGGTTTAAGTTCAGGGTCTAGTAGGATAAGGCATGCAGCAGATCAGTAAACTGATAGCTTGGGTTGTGATTATTGTTTTAACAGCCACTTTAGCTTATTTCGTAATGCAACTCCTTAGTAGGGACACCAATAAAGGGAGGGAGTTCTCACCTGCTCCTGTAACGGTAGCGCCACCTGTGCCTCCAGTTCCAATTAAAGAGATGCCATTAGTAAATGAGCAGCCCCAAGGGGTGCAACGTTTCGTTATCCATGGATCCGGGGAAGAAAAAACGACTAACGACACAATGCAAAGTTCAGATGCTCAGCAATTGGAAAGAGATCAAAGAGAGCTGAAGAAGCAGATAGTTCAGGACTTAAATCGACGATTGAGCAAACTATCTTACGAGCCAGGTAAAGTTGATACGCAAGAGTTAGACTCGATTTTGCAAGAAATGCAGAAGCTTCAGGGCAAAGATGGATTAGTGGGTGGTGTAAACATTAATGCGCTGCGAGAAACCATCCGCCTCAGCGATGAGATGCAAAAGCTGGCTGTAGATATACAAAGTCAGGCGGAAAAAGGTGAAGAAGCTGATTCCGCTTTATTGCTGCAGCAAAGTAAACAGATGGAAGGCCTGCAAAAAGAGTTGCTAAAGCATGGATCTCCAGAACAGTTAGTTCCGGGCGCCCGAGAATAAATTGATGCTGTTGGAAAGAGGGTACAGCTTAGTTGAAATGTCGCTTGCTTTGGTCGTGATTGGTCTTTTGGCAAGCGCAGGCTGGATGGCTTTAAAACCATCAGTTGAGTTGACGGAGCAGCTGAAACAACAGCAGTTTTTGAACAACGTGCAAGAAAAGATAGTGCTGTTTGCACAAAACAATACACGTCTGCCCTGTCCTGATGTGACGGGAGATGGTTGGGAAGATGGCTGCTCTGCAAATGATGACAATGTTGGTGCTTTACCTACTGCAACTTTAGGTTTGAATGAACAGGGGGCATTTTTCAGATCTTTGTTGTACGGGGTTTATCGTGGATCGGGATCTTTGGATCTAACCCAGTTAGCTGAGAGAACGGGGGATAACCCCGGAGATGCAGGTTATCAGACCATTACTGATTTGATTTTTGCATTGGACCAGTTAACTGGGGCAAGTATCGAGACTGGGCAAATATATGTTACCGGTGATGGGATTGATACGGGAGTTATAAATTGTACTTCTAACAGGGTTACAAATGTGGCCATCGCACTGGCTGCGCCTGGCGGTCGATCAATGAATGGCGATAGTAATTTATTTGATAGCGTTAATGCTTCTCTTAATCAAGATGGCACTAGCACTACGCCCTGTTTTGCATCACCCACTCAGATGAAGAATGCAAGTTATGATGATCAGGTTACAGTCATTAGTTTTAATGAACTTAAAGGTAAATTGGTCAACGTAAATAACTCAATGGCGAATTAAATACGGACAGACGTACTTGGAGCGGCAGTGAAAACAGCTGTGCAGATGTTGGTTAAAAATGGACTGGAAAATGGATAATAAAATACTTCGATTAGCCGCGGTGAGCACTTGTATAGTTGCACTGACAGCATGCTCTGCAAATGTTTCAAATTTCAATAAGAAGAAGCTCAAAGAAGTAGATGAAGAATCCCATGAACTTATCTCTGATCGTGTGGCGATTGAGTCAAAGAAGCTTTTGGAATACCAGGAAAAACTGTTAGCAGAGCTTACAAAAATTCAGCAGCCCCAAACCGAGCTTGAGCCAGTTGAACCTGAATACAATCCTTTGGATGCCGTAAATATCAGCGTTGATATTCAGGACGGCGATGTCCAAGGGTTGCTTAAAGCAATTGCTATGCAGGCTAAGCTTAGTTTGTTATTGGATCCTGAATTATCCAGCTTGAATCGCAAGATTACTCTTAGCCTGAACAATGTACCAGCCAGTCAGGTATTTGATCATGTTATGGATCTGCTTGATCTAAGTAGCAAAGTGCAAGGCTCAATCCTTATTGTGCGTCCGCATGAAGAGAAAGCTTTCGATCTCGACTTTTTGCAAAGCACCAGTCAAATGAACATCAATATGGGTGGCGATGTCTTTGGCGCTAACGGAGATATTGGGGGAGATGGTGGTGGCAGTAGTTCTATGACCGGCAACCTTAGTCTGACAGGGAGTGGTAATCAGTTAAATGATCCGTATGAAGAATTGGATTCAATGCTTCAAAAGATTATCGGAAAAGCTGAGAATGCAGATGAAAATGAGGCGGTACCAGGTGTAGAAAATGTAGTAAGCCGAGGGGGGCTGGCTGGTGGGCAAGAGGAGAAAGGGCAGCAAGCTTTTTACTCTTTGAATCGCATGACGGGAACCCTTTTTGTTAAAGCGCGCCCTTCAAAAGTTAAAATAGTTTCCGATCTGGTGGAGCGTTATAAAGATACTTTGGGCCGTCAGGTGCTTATTGAAGCGCAAATACTTGATATAGGATTGAATGAGAATTTCAATTTCGGTGTTGATTGGAAAATTCTCAGATCTGATGTCGCTGCATCTCTAGGCTCGCCAATTGAGATAGGCAGTGCAGTATCTGGCTTCCCAAATGCGGCGATACCAGGCCGTACTATCACGATCCCAGGCCAAACCGTTGGTAGTGATACGTCATCTCCATTCTCAGTGGGGCTGAACAGTGATCATTTCTCAGCAATTCTAGATATGATGCAGCAATTTGGTACGGTTAGAGTGCTATCTAACCCAGTTCTTAGGGCAAAGAATTCCCGTCCGTCATTTATTAGCGTAGGTCGAAATACTAGCTATATTGCGGAATCTTCAGCAACAGTTACGACGAATGGAGGCTCTTCAACGACCACTGCAGACGTAACGACAAGTGCTGTTTTTGATGGAATTATCCTAGGTGTAGAACCTTTTATCGCTAAAGATGGAAAAATACACCTTACTGTTCATCCAATGCAGTCTGAAGTGAACGATACCTCGCTAGCCCTGGTTGATGCCGGAGGTGGTACCAAAGTAACGCTACCGGTTGTTGACTTTAAAGGTTTGACTACCTCTCTTTCTCTAAACTCTGGGGATACCGTTATCCTAGGGGGCTTAACGGATGAAATCGCAACAGATAGCGGTGGTGGTATTCCTAGCTTGTCAGACATTGATGGGTTAGGCCGAGTGTTTGGTAGCAACTCTAATTCTAAGACTGCTCGTGAGCTTGTAATAGTGCTTCGTGTTACTCGACTATGAGTGTAATTTTTGATGCTCTTCAGAGTCAGCAGACACCACCGGAAGCTCAGGCAACTGGATCGGGGGTGCTGACTTCGGGCATTGTTGTGGCTGAAGACAAAAAGTCGAATGCCTATTGGGGCTTGATCAGCATAGGTACTGTTGCTGCAGGATTGTTAATCTGGGCAACTGCTTTTAATGATCTTTCGCCTCAAAGTGAAAGTGTACTAGTGCCGATGGAAACTCCTAAAGCTGAAATGACAATTTCTGCTATACAAGCTGGGATGACGAACACTAATACGCAGAAAGCGGAAACTGTCACTTACCAGAAAAACGAAATTGAAAATTCTGGAATAGAGGTGAAACAAGTCATTTCTCCAGATGCTCAAACAACGGCTGTTGCTACTCTCTCCGCGAGTGCATCCAAGCTAAGCACAATTTCTGCAAAAAACGATCTAGTCGAGACCACGAAAGGGGAAACACCTCGTGTTTATCCTCAGGTTAAAGTGGTCGCTTCAGTAAAGCCTCAACCGGTTGAACCACAACCAAAAATTTCGTCATTATTAACTGCATCTGCTCGTTCGCAACCGCCTGCTAACTCAACAAAGCTTGAGCAACTAACTACTACAAATAAAGCTGATGCACTGGAATCAGATAAACCTGTGAAGGGACTTGATCAAATTGCAGTGGAAAGGTCGGAAGTACAAAAATCAGTTAAGTCTGAACCTGTCGAAGTAATAGCGCTTAAAGTTACCGAAGCAAAAACTGATTTGGTTAGGGATATTGCTGTTAATAGTACGCAAGAAACTGCTCGACCACAGCAGGATAAGCCGAGAACAGCAGATCAAGTTGTAGAGAAAAACACTCCCCCGATCAGGACTGTATCTGAAGATGACTCGGGTGATGTGCCGTATACAGTAGCCTTGGTTAAATCTGCAATTCGATCAGGTTCAATTACAGAATCTGAGATGCATCTTTCGACACTGGAAAATATGGTGGGCTCCGACAGTTTGATTTATATGAGGCTTTCCGCATACAAACTGCTCACCGAAAAAAATAACATAGAAGCCAGCTTGGTATATGCAAAGTTATTACGTGAACGACCTGATGACATGGAAGCTAACTTGAATATGGCGTTGCTAGAAATTCGAATGGGCAAAAATAAAGCGGCACTACACCGATTACAAAGATTAGAAGCTTTGTACCCGGATTCGAAACAGGTCACCAGGTATTTAAAAGTTGTAAGGGGGAATTATGGATAACCCTCAGTACCTGTCGCGTATCAATCTGGAATTCAATCCATTCCCCGTAACGCCTGATGCATCTCATTATTTCAGGTCTCAAGCTCTGGAAATTAATCTGGCCGAGTTAATGCACTGCGTCGAAGCCAGAAAGGGCTTTATGCTTGTAACGGGCGATATAGGAATGGGTAAAACAACGCTAAGTCGTAAGCTCATAGCGGAACTTAAGAGTGACGGTGCTCATGTTGCTCTTGTATTTAATAGCTTCTTGCGTGGTGAATCTCTTCTAAAAGCGATCAATACAGATTTTGGCATTGAACCTATTTCAGATTCCATCGATGAGCAACTGAAAGCACTGAATAATCATTTACTCAGTCTTTTTCAGCAGGGTGGCAACTGTGTCATCTTAATCGATGATGCCCAGCACTTGGATATTGAAAGCCTTGAGCTTATTAGGCAAATATCGAATCTAGAGACTAATCAGCACAAGTTAGTTCAAATCATTTTAATTGCGCAACCTGAAATACTACAGACGCTTAACCTAGAAGAACTTAGGCAGCTTAAAAGTCGAATTGCTTTACATATTGGACTTAACCCTTTTAGCGAGAAAACTATCCAGGATTATGTAAGTTACCGGCTGAATGTTGCAGGTAATAACGGTCGTATAACAATGACTCGTTCAGCGCTAAAAGAAATCACCCGTCTAAGCAGAGGTTACCCACGCAAAGTAAACCTTCTTATGGACCGTTGTTTATATATTCTTTCTTCAAATGCCCGCTACCAAATAAATGAAAGAGACGTTGAAACGGCTAATGATGACCTTGGCTGGGATCGTGTAAAAAGCAGTAATGGGGCAGGAAATGTAGCAATGTTTTCTTTTGCTTCAATTGTCTTACTGGCAGGAGCCTTGCTTTATTTTGAGCCAGCATTGTGGCCAAAGTTGAAAAACATGTTTTCCCCTGAACCCTTCTCACAGAGCGAAAAAATCAGCTTTGGGGAAAAGACCCTGAATACTAGTCGCGAAGGCAGCATTAATGACGCAACTCTTAATTTGGCTTCATCGGTAAATAAGAAGGAAATAAATAATCCGGCTGAAGTGGGAGATGATGCAATCAATGCTGCTCCTGATGATGCTGGTCAGAGTGAGGATCGTGAAGTCGATCTGAAGAAAATAGAAGAAAGTGGGACATTAGCGGTTCGAGAAAACACTCCTCTCACAGGCGATAATCGTACCTTCTCTGCAGCGGAGTTTTCCGACAATTCGGGTACAGAAGCGATTACTGAAGAGCAAAAATCACCAGAGCAAACTGACTTCGCTGATATTAAAAAGGCTGCTTCAACATCAAAAGTGGAAGAAAGCACTGCGAAACAAACGCCAGAAAATTTATCCGAAGCGTCATCGGTTAATAAGCGTGATGAAACCATTGATGCTTTTCTGCAGGTATATGGTCTAGAGAATCTCCATGATGTGTTTATGGATGCGGTTAAAGACAATAAGTTCTATACATTTCAAGAGGCTTTGCAAGATACACCTTGGCGCTTAGTTATGAGCGATAGAGCGTTAACTTCGGATAAGATTTCCTCTGCAGTCTACAAATCACCCGATCACCCCAAATGGATGTTCTTATGGCAGCCTACGGTTGAATTAGGGCCACTGATATACGGTGAATACTCGCCTGGAATTAAGAAAATTCAGCAAGTTTTATCCCAAAAAGGTTTTTATAAAGAAATTATTGATGGCGTGGTTGGATCAAAGACAAAACTTGCTATCGCGCGCTATCAAAAATCTATTGGCTTGCCAGCGACGGGCGAGCCAGATTTGTTGACCCTGTCGCAGCTCGTGCTACCCGAAGAAAAATATAATAGTGAATGGTTGAGCCGGAATGAATAAGGAAATAGATAAAAAAGTATTTCGAATAGGTGATTCTTTACTGACTGAGGGGTTTGTTAGTGAAGAAAAAATGGCCATAGCACTCCAGAAGCAGCAAGTAACGGGTGAGAAGTTAGGCGAACTGCTTGTTCGGCTGGGTATTGTTTCTGAGTATGACCTTGGTCAGGTTTTGGCTCAGCAGCGAGAGCTTGAATTTTTGGATATCGAAACGATTGCCTCCCCGGCCAAAGATGTGCTGGGACTGTTCAACCAGCAATTCTGTCTGCGTCGTTCTTTTTTACCTCTGAAGATAGAGGATGGTTTACTGCATATCCTCATTGGTAACTGTGATATTGAGGCCGTATTACAGGATATTGTTCATCAAACCGGTTTGAACTGCGTCGTTTTTCAAGGTGAATTCAGTAAAGTTCAACAATCTATCCGCCATTTCTATTTCTTCTTTGATCATCCGGTAGAGGATTTGTTTCAGAGGGAGATTAAAAAGCTAGCGAAGGATACAGATCAGGTTATAGCCCCTGATAATCTGATTGAGCATTTATTGCATTTAGCAGTCAAACAGCGGGCCACAGATATACATATTCAACCTGAGCAGAAAAGCTTGCATATCTCATTTCGAATCGATGGGGTTTTGCGACCGATTTTTGCTTTGCCGAATGAACTTAAGCGTTTAATTGTAGCTGTGAAGATGGCTGCAAATATGGATATCTCTGATACGTTGAGGCCTCAGGATGGCAGCTTCTCGGCTGATATTCTTGAGACCTCATTTGATGTGCGTGTGTCGACTATAGTGACGGATTTTGGCGAAAACATGGTATTGCGCCTTTTGCCAAATGGAATGCATGTAAAAGGATTAAGCCAACTTGGTTTTTATCAAACTGATCTTGATTTGATTAACTCGTTGTTTGCTCATCCGCACGGAATCCTTCTGATGACAGGGCCAACAGGTTCTGGCAAAAGTACCACCTTACACGCAGGGTTACGTTGTCCTGGGATGGAAAGTAAAAACATTCTTACGGTTGAGGATCCCATTGAGTACAAATTACCGATCATCAACCAGACACAGGTGAACAGGAAAGCTGGATATAAATTTGATTCAGCCATTCGTCATTTTCTACGTCATGATCCGGATGTGATGTTGGTAGGGGAGATTCGAGATAACGAAACGGCAAATGCAGCAATCACGGCAGCTGAGACAGGTCACCTCGTTCTATCAACGCTTCATGTGAACAGTGTCTTAGGTGTTGTTTCCCGTCTTCATGCTTTAGATATTCCGCCTCAAATGGTTGCTGACACGTTAATTGGCGTAATCAATCAGCGACTAGCCAGGAAAATCTGCAATCATTGTAAAGAAAGCTATGAACCATCGCCTGAAGAGCTTGAATATTTCCAGGGTCGAGACGTTTCAGTTTTATATCGAGGTGTAGGTTGCAAGCACTGTGATGGCAGTGGATTCATAGGCCGATTGCCTGTTTATGAAATTATGCAAGTAACTCCTGCACTAGCTGCACAAATTGCTGCAAAAGCTAATCGAGGGCAACTGGCAGAAACTCTGGCCACTGAGAATTTTGTACCTATCGGGAGTGTTGCTCTAAGGCGGGTTGAGGAAGGTGCGACCACTTTAAATGAAGTGATCAGGCTGCTGGGAAGTAGCTTGAAAGGGGGCTGATATGCGTAGTTTCTATTATCAGCATCTACTTCCAACAGGGCAACTTAAAAGCGGTATTGAAAAACTTGCTTTTGATAATCCTGATTCTGCGCGGCTGTATATGGAGCGCCGGAGTAAAGTCACTGTTGTTAAGCTGGTCATGATGCCGGCTTGGACTACTTACTTTTTGGATTTTATGCGGCGTTTTTTTAGTCCACCGATGAACCGAGAAGAACAGGTGGACTTTTTCCATAACCTTGCAGTAATGCAGCGCAGCGGTATTCCAATAGTTGATGCTATGGAAGAGCTTGCTTCGGAAGATTCAAACAAGCCCACGCGGAAAATTGCAAGTGAGGTATTAGAAAGTTTGCGTTCGGGGGCTAGCCTTAGTGAAAGTTTGGATCGGCATTCGGATGATATTCCGGTAACTGCAAGGCATTTGGTAGAAATTGGGGAAAGTTCGGGTAATCTGGATCGCACGCTGATGGATGCGGCCAATCATCTAAAACGGATTGGACGGATCCTGAAAGATACTAAAAGAGTAATGATATACCCTGTATTTGTCTTTCTGAGCATTTTTCTGGCGGCACTATTTTGGATTGTGTATGTCATCCCGAATATCGCTGATCTTTTCCGTCAAATGAAAGTTGAGTTACCAGCTATCACTCGTTGGGTTCTCGAATTCTCCGAAGGTTTTAGTGCAAATCTACTTTGGGTTGCTGTGATTTTAGTTGTGGTGTGGCTGGTTTTTTTGAGGCTAAAACACCGTAGTCAGCGCTTCAGGTATAGGTATCATCAGCTCTTGTTAAAACTCCCAGTATCAAAAGTGCTAATAAAATCCTCTTCGCTGGCTTTTATTACCGAATACCTCAGCCTCCTGATCTCTTCAGGTATCAGCATTGTTGAAAGTTTGGCAATTCTTGAAAGGTCGGTGAAAAACGAAGTTTACAGAGAGAAAATCAGAAAGGTTCACGAAGGTGTTAGTAAAGGCAATAGCCTCAGTTCTGAAATAAGAGCTCAGAATGCCTTTCCTGGTTTTGTCGCCCGTATGATCAGTGTCGGTGAGCAGAGTGGTAATCTCGACCAGCAGTTGTCTTACTTAGCAGAAGAATACAGGGAACGTCTTGATCATGTTGTTGCAACGATCTCTGAGATTATTAAACCACTTGTCATGCTACTCGCAGGTGCATTGTTCATTCTGATGATAGTGGCGTTGTTCCTGCCAATTTACCAGTTGATAGGCCAGGTGAACTAAGGGGACGTGATGAGGGATCAGTCAATGCATAAGACTGAAAAGGGATTTGGTGTCTTGGAGGTCTCGATTATTTTGAGCCTTCTCGCGGCTCTAGCTGTTGTTTTGGTGGTTAAATCTCAGCAGCAAGACAAGCAAGCGCTTCAGGAACAAAGAGCGCTTTTACATGTTGCTGATAAACAGCTTATTAATTTTGTGGGCTTTTATGGGCGCCTGCCATGCCCTGATACCACTGGTGACGGCGTAGAGGATTGCGGTGGCGCATCCAAGGGTGAGTTGCCATACATTACATTAGGTCTGACCTTAAAAGGTTATCGATCGGGCGATGCACCTTTTAAATATGGCGTATATCGTAATGCGAGCACTACTACAGTGGCTTCATCGCAATTATTGAATGACGATGCTTCTGTTACCGAGCTTATATATAGTGCGGATGCGGATTTAGCCGCCTCAACAAACCGTTATGAGCCTGCCGCAGCAAATACCAAGCTTTATTATTCTAATAGCAGAAATACATTAGATTTCTGTGTGGGGCTACAGAATGCGGATACCCAAGCGGACAGTACATCAAGGTTGTACATTCAAAATGGTGCGTCCAACTATAACGTTGCTTATGCATTAGCTGCTCCTGGCAGGCATGATGCAGATGGGAGCAATGGAATCTACGATGGACTTAACGGGCAAAGTGCTAATGTAGGTTTCGAGGCTGCCAGCCGCCAGCATCAGCCTTCAACTTATGATGACCGGGTGCTGTCGCGTGGTTTTGCAGAGCTACGCGAGTTGATGCAATGTGATGTTACGATCAACTCTCTGAATCTTATGGCGAATGCTTATATGGTGCAGCAGGAAGTAATCGATCAGGCTGCGAGTGCAAGAGACGATACCGTTAAAGCGGCGATTTTGTCCGGTGTGAATGTTGCAATCAATATAGGGAATTCAGCAATTGCCGGGGTTGACCTGGCTAATGCCATTGCGGCGATGTCAGCGGCAAGTGCAGCATTATCCGGAGCTGTTGCCTCATGTGCGGTGCTAGTGGGTTGCGCATTGATACCGGTTTATTCAGCTGCTGTGGCAGCTGCTGGGACAGGTATAGCGTTATCTGGGGTTGCTTTGGGTGCATCCGTAGCGGCTGTTGTCGCACAAGGTGTAGCTACCGGTATGTATATCGCTGTGGCCATTAGAGCAGGAGCAGCTGCTGATTCGGTTACGGAAACGGACTGGGATGCAAAAATCGCTGAGCAGCAGGCGTTGAAAACTGATTTGGAAAATGAAAGGGATCAGGCTGAAGATAAACGCGATGCTAGCTTAGCTGAATATCAGGCTGCAGAGCAATACATCAATGCGGATCCTGGTGGAGCATTGGCTAACATCGATGCTTATATTACTGCTAATCAGGGGCCAAGCGGTGCTGGTAATCCAAATCAGATTCCATCTGATATACCCGCTTTAGTACAAACTATGTACAGTGCCTTTGAGGATTTCCATACCAAAAAAGGCATCTACGATCAGATTAATGGCGAGTATCAAAATTTACAGCGCGAGTGTAACGATTGTAACAATGCTGTTGATACGGTTTTATTATCAGAATATCAGGAAGTGAATGGAAATTATGAACTTGTTCCTGTGCTGGATGGTGATGGTAACACGTCTGTAGATCCGGCAGCTTGCCCTGTAGGGTCTGGTGGCCAATATCAGCAATGCCTGGATGCTATCGCCAAAAATTCAGAGCTATCTACGGCACTAACTAATTTAAATACATCTAAGTCGGCACTCTATACGGCCAGAAATAATGCAATGCAAGCGGCGGCCGATTTTCAGGTGCATTCCCAGGATCCTATTAGTGGTGATGATGTCTACACGCCATGTTCAGCGGCACCAGGCTGTTTCTCTGACCTAGGCCAGTGGATTGATAATACAGCCAGTGGTTTTGGTAATTATTCGGCTTCGGGTGACTTGCTTGAACCAGAGGGAACAGTGGATGGAGATGGAAATGTTACCATCACAAGAGAAGGTCATTACTATCTTGATTATTTAGTCAAAAAAGATACTTATGATTCCAATGAAAGCTCTTATCAATCCAGTGTGCAAGCTGTCTCAGAAATAGATACAGCTATTGCTGGTTTGCAATGCGCTAAAGACGGCAAAGACTATATAGATCGCAACTTTGATGCTACCCCTGGCCCCGGTGAGCCTGGACATGTTTATGATTTTGCTTGTGTAGATCCTTCTGAAAACAATAACCCTCAAGCTGCTGTTTATGCACAGGATGCAGGGGGAATTCTCTCATCTGCCGATTGGCAAGGAGTTTCTGAATGATCTGCAAATCTATTAAAGGCAGACAGTCAGGGTACAGCCTTATTGAACTGTCGGTCTCTATTATCGTAATTGGTGTGATTGTCGCTCTGATTTTTGCGTTGGTACCCAATTCAAATAACCTTCTTGAGAGAGATAAGCAGGAAGAACGCTTCGAAGAAGTTAGTGCTGCCTTGAAAGGCTTTATTCTTAGTAATAACCGCTTGCCCTGTCCTGATACTGATGGGAATGGTACTGAAGATTGTGCGGCTAACGCACAAGCGGGGGGAGTTCCCTATACGACTCTGCAGTTAGGAACTCAGGTTCGGAATTCAGCAGGGGTACCTTTGGCTTACGGTGTTTACAGGGCTCCATCAGTAACGAATAGCGCTGATGCGGATCTGGCTGTCCATAAAAATAGATTTGATCCGGCTTTCTTTAGATATAATCCAGCTATACCTGATCTAAGTGATCTTCCTCCTACCCCGGTTCTAACAAACTTGGGCAATGATAACGGTTTAGATTTCTGTTGGGCATTAAGAAATGCAATTGCAGCAGCTGATTCGGCCAATAATGCTCATATTTCACCAACATCACCGCTTAATCAGGCTTATATTCTTGCGGGAGCGGGTTTCTTTGATAAAGATGGAAATAACTTAGCATTTGATGCTGGCAATCAGGGGGGGGTGTCGGGTGCTTTTGAATCACCGTTAAAGGCTGAAGATAGTAGCTATGATGATGCGGTCTATTCAATGGGATTTCATCAGCTTGCAGGTGAGCTGAGTTGTCACTCCTCCATTGCTCATGTAAATGCTCTGGTGCGGAGCGCGGATGCTGCGGAGGATATCCGCAGACTTGCCGTTTACTATGCAAAGTTCCGAGAGTTTGCAGTTAGAGTTGCTCGACATAATAGAGAACAGGCTGTTTTTGGGACTATTGTTGCTACAGCTGATTTAGCGATAGCGGCAGGAACAATGGCTTCAGCTATAGCGGCGGGTATTGAGAGTTTTGGCGCTGCGGCTGCAGTTACTATAGGCTTGGCTACAGTCGCAACAGGCTTGGCCATTGAGGCTGAAATCAGTGCGATTGATGCTTTATCGCAATCAGCGGAAGATGTAGCTACCGCTGAGTCGGAGCGTGATTTTGCAAATACGGCCAGTACTAATGCGACAACTTATGCGACACAGGCCGCATCAGCAGCAATTGCATCTGATCAGAGAGGTTTCTATCAGTGAAGAAGCAAAGTGAAGCAGGTTATAGCCTAGTAGAACTCTCTGTTGTAATAATCATATTGGGAGTTATGACAGCAATAGCTGCAACGCTACATGTTATTAGTCTACAAGAGCAAGAAGATGAGCAATTTCAAATGCGCTCAGTTGCTGTTGATAATGCTGTACTAGGTTTTATTTTTGCGAATGGGCGCTTACCTTGCCCAGCAAGCAATGCTGCAGGTATTGAGAACTGCGCATTAGAAGATGGCTTTTTGCCTCATAGAACCTTGGGGCTAGCAAAGGTATCTAGGGATACTGCAGGTGTGCCTTTACGTTTCGCTATTTATGATCGTATCGCTGTTGCAGGGTTGGGAATTGATAGCAACCTGGAGATGGGGAGGTACAGAGATCGTTTCAGGCCTTTTATGGCTGATCAGTGGTCGACTGGACAGCCCGTTACTGGTCGTATGCAGACGTTAAGCAATGCCAATGATATGGACCTGTGTCAGGCCGCGCAATATGGTTCAACGATAGGTACAGATGGGGTGAATCTGGAGGCTGGAACACAACCTGTGGCTTATCTGTTGTACTCATCAGGGAGTGGAGATGCCGATGCTAGTGGTAGTTTACTTGATGGTAGCAATGCAGATGGCAATCTGTCATTTAATAGCGTTAAACGTATTGCTAGTGCGGCAGATGATGACCGAATTAAGGTCATGTACTTTAGCCAGCTTTGGCAATTATTAGGCTGTAACTCAATTATCTCACCTGTTGGGCATGGGCACCCAAATGCTGCTACTACAGGTGCAATAATGCAACGGTCGTTAGAAGATTATTTAGAGCAGATGGAAATAGTGCGAGATATTGCTGACGCTGATATTGCCGCTGCCACAGCAGTAATAGCTGCAGCAGCGGCTGGCGTGGCTGCAGCTGCAGCGCAACCTCCGATAGGGACTTCACAAGCCTTGGTGACAGCAGGGGCAATGGTGCCCGCTGTTGTAGCGTCAGCGGCCTCTGTGACTCTCGCTGCAGGTGGTGCTGTTGCTGCTGCTGCAACGATGGTAAAAGCGGTTTTAAATAAAGTTGAGGCTGATGCACTAGTGGTGCATGTTGAAGATGTGTTAATCCCTGAAATCAACGCCTTATCGAGCTCAGTAAGAGCTAATGCGCTTGCCGCCGATGCGAAAGGGATCTATACCCAATAATCATGGAGTTGTTATGAAATACTATGTAGCTAAACCTCAGAACTCCTTATATAGGAAATGTCAGAGTGGTTTTACGCTGATAGAAATGTCGATTGTGCTTGTGATTGTGGGGCTGATTATTGGTGCTGTATCTATTGGTAAAGATCTTCAGAGAAACGCTGAATATCAGAAAGTAAACTCTCGGTTTGTGCAAGGTTGGGCACTGGCTTATCAAGCTTATTACCAGAAGACAGGCATAGTATTGGGTGATAGTGCATCCAGCCCAACACTACGAGTTGATGGAGCAGATGCAACTCCTGGTGAGATCTGCGGCTCTCAGCTCTATGGATTTATGGATGCTGCTGGTATCAAAATGCCGGGAGGGCGAGCTGAGGGATCTGAAAGCTTTGAGGTATATTTGGATAGCAATGGTAACCCGCAACAGGCTGAGGTGTGTTTTCAAAGTGTAGCTTGGGCAATTCCTGCGTCTACTGGCGGAACTTATGTTGCCAGAAACCGTAATGTACTGGTGTTGAAATCTGTAACACCTGACCTAGCGCAATTTATTGATTCTCAAGTGGATGGTCATCCTGATGCTCGTTTTGGGGATCTACGTGAAAACTCCCAAGCAGGTGTTGCTGCGACTACAACCTCTCAAGCTTGGAGTGTTGATAATCGTATGAAATATGGTGAGACAACTGCTTCTAATCTTGATGAATCCCAGGTTGCTGTAGTGACGGCTTACTACCTGATGGAAAACTGATTTTTGTGAGTGGTTTGAGTTTAACGTAAACATCACAATTCAAATTTCGTTCTGCAAAATATTTCTTTATACTCCAAAGAAGCTGCTCAGCTGAAACGGGGTCTCTTTTTCTATTGTTGAGATTCCTTTGGTAGCGGAGCTCTCTCCAATTTATGTCTCTGAAAGTAAATGGATCTAGATCTTATTTTAAAGCCGGTTAAATTGTTGGTAACAGGCGCCAATGGTCAGGTTGGTACGGCCTTAACGCGCCTAGCTGAACAGGATGGCTTTTTTGAGATTGTTGCACTGAGCAAATCTGATCTCGATATTACTGATGCCGAACAGATTCAGCAGAAATTGGCGGACCATCTGCCAGATTATGTGGTGAACTGTGCGGCGTTCGATCATGTGGATGAAGCGGAGCAACAGTCCGGGCTTTGTTATGCAGTTAACAGTGATGGAGTAGAGAAGCTTGCTTTGGCATGCGGTGATCTATCCATTCCGATGTTTCACTTATCTACCGATTATGTGTTTGATGGCCACTATGCCAGTGGTTACACCGAAGATGATGAAGTGGCCCCACTGGGAATCTACGGTGATAGCAAATGGCAAGGCGAGGAAAGACTGCGTCTCGTATTGCCGGAACATATCATTCTCCGTGTTAGCTGGTTGTTCAGCGAGCAGGGCAACAACTTTGTGCTAAGAATGCTCGATGCCGCACGTAACGCAAAAGAATTGGAAGCGGTGAGTGATCGTCGTGGTTGTCCGACCTCTGCTGTTGACGTAGCGCGCGTCATTCTTGCTATGTTGAAGCAGATCCGTAATGGGGCTGAAGCTTGGGGTACCTATCATTACTGCGGTGCTGAGATTACTAATCGATACGACTTCTGCAAAGAGATCCTGATTGCGGCGGGTCATTACGAAAGTTTTGAGGTTGAGCAGTTGGTGCCTATCTCAAGCAAAGATTATGTGACTGAGGCGCTGCGTCCGAACACTTCTGTGTTGATCTGTAAGAAGCTTTTAAGTGTGTTCGGCATCCGTCAGCGCCCATGGCGACAAGAGTTGCAGTGGCTGATGCGTAATATCTACGAATCCTGATCAACTCCTCTTAACTCAATCCGGGCAAAGGGTTGTGGCTTAGCGCAACCGAGACAATATAAGCGAATGTGCAGAGCGCGCCGAAAAATGCGGCAATCTTAATCGTCTTTGTTTTCCCTCTTTTGATCACCACCGTGCCCAGGGCTATATACAGGCATAGGGCCAATACTTTAGCGGTTAGCCAATGATCAATAAAAGGATATTGCTGTAGTTTGATTGCGAGGGTTATAGCACTGACGAGTAAGATAGTATCGATAATGTGAGGTACTATCTTGACCCACCTTTTCTGTAGTTCCTCTGGATAGTAGAGCGCCCATGTGCCACGAACCAGAAACAACAACAGGCTGCAGGCAACAGCGGTTAGATGAATATGTTTAATCGCTAGATAGCTCATGTTGTGCTCCCGGTACTATCAGATAAATGCTGTTGTGTGGATTTTATGCTATTTTAGCGGGTCTGACTTGAGCGCCAAATACTATAAAGAAAACAGATGGCTGATAACAAACAAACGGATAAACTGGTTG